>JBGUEB010000001.1:0-57023 GCA_041821565.1 Gammaproteobacteria bacterium
CCCAATGTGACGATAAAGATGCTAAATTCCGTGTCGTGGAACTAAATATACCTGTTGCAGTGTATGAGAAATGGTTGGATTCTATTATCAGAATTTCCGGAGATATTTCTTTAATTCCAGTTTTTCCTTTATGCACCATTTGGCACCTGTCCCACATGGGGTGTGATGTAAAGCCGGGCGCGATATATTCAATAAGATGATTTGAAACTAAGTTTATTTCACATAGAAAGAGATTGCTCTCATTTTTAATTATGATTTCTATACAGGCATCCTTCTCTGAATGCTTTCCAACTGAAACAAATAGATCATCGAAATAGCGAGTCTCTACTTGAGACATTATCTTCTGTATTGACTCTCCGACAATCTGGAGCTCATTCTTCTTTGGAGGAAACAATTTTCTTAGCAACTTCTTCATCAGTATGTTCGCTTAACGCTTCGCATCAGCGGCGCGGCTCTGCCGCGTCCGACTGCATGCGTTTGTAATGTGGCAAGGGTATATTCCTAACACAAAAAGACGTCAATATGATTAAATTGTATTTACTAGCATGGATGATCGTGCACCAATAATTCGTAACTGGTTTTTGACAAGGGTGTTTTTCAAATTGAATTCTGGCGGTAAATCAAACTTAAGACAGTTCTATTTTTACTGATACTGCCCGACTTAAGGTGTGGCCTACTGGCGACGTTTTGGTGACTTTTTTGTGCAAGGCTTCGAGGTCCGCTGCTGAAGCATCGCTGTCAATCTTCACCTTCACTGAAATGCCGCTGTAGCCCGCATTGCTATCTGAAAGGCCAAGAAAAGTGTGTAGATCGATATCACCTTCAAGGTCGATAGAAAGATCTCTAATTTCAATGCCTGCAACAGTCGCATTTGCGGCATACCCTACTGCCAAACAATTACCCAAAGCCGCGAGGACTTGCTCTACTGGATTTGGACCTGTGTTACTACCACCTAGCGCTGGCGGTTCGTCTGAGGCTAATGGTTCGAAATCTCGAATCGTCGCTTCAGACCGAAATCCACCCTTCCATTTCACCTGTGCATTCCATTTGGTGTTCGCGACTTCCGGCTCTTCCTGAATTTTCCCCACCAGACTAGCCACTGAGTCAATATCAACATCATTTAATTTAGTTTCTTCAGCTGTAGACATTTTCGAGTACCTTCGCAGTGGGTAGAATAATCGAAGTTACTCCAATTAAAGAATGATGACAATGTTCAAAAGAGACCGGTTGAACAATGTCAAATCATTTGATTGTTTAGACTCGTGGAGGGCTCAGTTGAAATCTGGGGTCAGGATATGCACCAGTTGAGTCAGCTGCTGTCGTGCCACATAACGCCTCGCATCAGCGGCCCAGCTTTGCTGGGTCCGACTGCATGCGATTGTTATGCGCAAGATACGTAGTAATTTCAATAACTACCGTACAGGTTACTAAGTACCATTTATTTGGCATTATCCCGGCGGGATTGCTTTACAAATGTAGAAATATACAAATCTTCCACCTTATCTCTGGCCCATTGGGTTTTACGCAAAAACTTCAGTGATGATTTTACTGATGGATTACTCTTGAAACAGTTTATGTCGACTCTCTGAGCCATTCCATCCCAGCCGTAATGCTCTACTAACCTCGCTACAACTTTCGCGAGCGTTAGACCATGCAAGGGATTATTCAATTGTTCACTACTCATAACATTCGATGCACCTATATTACTCTGAATGTTTTTGGTCGATAACGCGAAGATGAGAGGTGCCGTTTGCGGCGTCGATTTTGACGATCATATTATTCCGTTTTGTTTACAGCTCTTTTGACACGAATCTTATTACTGGCAACAGTCATATTATTCAAATTTTTCATTGCTACCTTGGCTTCTCCTGGTTTCGGCATTTCCACAAAAGCAAAACCTTTGGATCCACCGGTGGTTTTATCTGACACTAAATCACAAGATTGTACGGTGCCATATTCCTGAAAAAGAGCCTTTACCTCTCCTTCGGTAGTGCTACGAGCAAGATTACGAATTATCAATTTCATAAGTTAATAAGCCATTAAGTGGCAAGTGAATGTGCAGAATTCCATTTTACTGTTTTGCGTATAACGCCTCGCATCAGCGGCGCGGCTCTGCCGCGTCCGACTGCATGCTATTGTTAGGCGATATTTTGAATTCCATGCCGGATGGCTGTAATGTGCCCAGTCCAAACGAAATATCCATCTAGTATATCGCGGGATAGTCCAAGAGATTCTATTTGTGTAGCATGTCATCCATGCTGTAAAAGCCTGGTGGTTGGTTGCTGATCCACACTGCGCCATCCAGAGTCGCCGGAGCGAAGGCTTTTTGATCGGTAACTCTGCTCGTAATTTCAAGACGTTGACCGGAACCCGCAAAAAATACTGTATTCTCGCAGACGACATCACCACCACGCAGTGATGCGAAGCCAATTTTTCCGCGCTCTGGTTTTCCAGTTTCCCCATCACGCGAACGGAGCATTACATCAGACAATTTGACACCTCTTCCAGTAGCAGCATACTCGCCAAGTTCCAATGCAGTCCCTGATGGCGCGTCAATCTTATTCCAGGGGTGAAAATCGAATATCTCAATATCAAATTCATCGTTCAGCATTCCCGCCGCTGTTTTTATCAGCTCATACATGACCATAACCGATACGCTCATGTTCGCCCCTAATATGATTGGCAAAAACTGGCCGGCCTCAACTAGCTTTGTGTGCTGTGACTCCGTAAATCCTGTTGTTGCAACCATTAGAGGAGTCTGTTTCTCGACTGCCGTTGGTATCAAACTCATAGTGGCCGATGCTGCGCTGTAGTCAACAACGACATCGGATTCCTCGCATAAGGCACCAACATCGTCGGTGACCTCGATACCGAGCGGTATTAACCCCGCTAGTGTACCAAGGTCCTTACCGAGCTCGGACGACCCGGGTCTCTCGCAACCGCCGGCAAGTGTGCACTTGTCGCTTTCATGGATTGCCTTTATTAGTATCTTGCCCATATGGCCTGCCGCGCCGAATAGTCCTATTTTCGTCATTTTCTTCTCGCTTTGGTTAGGGGGAATAGACAAAGATTATACGAAAGCTGTCATTGTGTGTAGGCTGTTTCGATATCGCCTAACGCCGGCATCAGCGGCCCAGCCCTGCTGGGTCCGACTGCATGCGTTTGTTATGACCTGGCTTACAGTCGTGCGTAATTATAAACATTGCTTTGTTCGTGAGTTTGTTTAAACAAATTCGATTGAACGATGAGATTTGGTATCCAGTTATGGATTAAAGGAGGAAAGAGCCATATTGACATGGTAGACCCAGGTTTAAGAACTCGATACATTTCTGGCAATAATTTATCCAACGGTAATAACGGGAAAGGGATAACACCAAACAATAGGGCCTTATCGATGCTCTCATTTTCTAGCCCGGTATTAAGAGCGTCTCTCTGCAAGATTGTGACGTTTTTTAAATTAGCCGCTTGTACTTTTTTAGCTACTTCTTTGAGAAATCCTGAAGATGCATCCAATGCTATTATTTGTCCTCGGTCACCCACCATTTGTGCAGCAGGTATGGTGAAAAAACCTGTGCCACATCCTACCTCCAAAACAGTTTGACCCGGCTGAATATCCGCAATTCTCAGTTGCTTCACAGGATCCATAATCCATTTTCTTACTCTACTCCCCATAAGTAATCCGGACGGTTTGAAAATTAAATTTATTATTCTTGAATTACCTAAATCTTCTGTTTTCACACTAGTTCACCCTAAGGCATAACAGCCTATTTAAAAGGTCGTTGACCTTTTAATATATATTAGCGAGTCGACTTGATAAATTGGGAGTGGGTAATTAGAGATTTTCATCGCATTGCTTCCTCTCGGTTTTTACTGCGGTTAATATTTTGTTCTTTATTATCGAGTCAATGACTTGATAATACTCTTGAATTTCTCGGAGTTGTTGGTTAAGTTGTTTCGAATAGTTTATCGAAAGGACTCGTTACTATGCCGACTCGAACTCAATACACTTCTCCATTTTTGCAATCAGTCTCTAATTATATGGCGGTGCGTCGATATAGCAAACGCACAATCAAGTCGTATCTGTACTGGATCAAATATTTCATTGTCCAACAAAAAAAGCGGCACCCTAAAGAAATGGGCGCGGTAGAAATTGAAAAGTTTTTAACCTATCTTGCAGTTGAACAAAAAGTGTCGATCGCCACTCAGAAGCTTGCCTTGAACGCTCTGGCTTTTTTATACAACCGGGTGCTTGAACAACCACTGGGTAATCTGGGCGAGTTCAATCGAGCCAAGCGGCAGCGTAATTTACCGATTGTTTTAACACGTCAGGAAGTTTCGCTATTACTATCCCGAATGAAGGGCGTAGACCAGCTGATGGCATCAATGATTTATGGTTCAGGATTGAGGCGAACCGAGGCAGTACGCTTACGCGTCAAGGATGTAGACTTCGATCATCAGGAATTACAAATATGGAATGGCAAAGGTTCTCATAATCGGTTGACTACTCTGCACTTGCTCGAATCGGGAGCTGGCCGGTTTTTGCTCCGAAACGTCGGACCGCTGCAAAGCCGGCATACACTACATCCATGTAGATAACATTCGCACGGTGCAAGAGCAACTCGGTCACCAGGATGTGAAGACTACAGAAATCTACACCCATGTTTTAAAGCGAGGCGCGCACGGGGTGCGTAGCCCGTTCAGCGATTTGTAAATAGTGTTCGTTTCGATTACTTCCGGCGTTATATAATTCGTTTTTTTTGCAGGATTCAATTTATGACCGATTCACCGCTTGTTATTGAGACAGGGTCGCAACCACCCGACAGTTGCGTGATCTGGTTGCATGGCCTGGGTGCCGACGGCCATGACTTTGAACCGATTGTGCCGGAGTTGAGACTGGATCCGGGTCTCAATACTCGTTTTATCTTCCCGCATGCGCCGATGATCCCGGTGACGATTAACCAGGGCTTTGTGATGCGGGCCTGGTACGACATTCGCGAGAACAGGATCGAGGCCGAACAGGATGAAGCGGGTATTCGACAATCGGCGCAAGCCCTTGTGCAGTTAATCGAAGAGCAGGTTGAGTCGGGGATTGCCACCGAACGAATGGTACTGGCCGGGTTTTCACAGGGCGGTGCGATTGCCCTGTTTACCGCGTTACGTTATCCGCGGCAACTCGCCGGGGCGATGGTGTTGTCGTCTTATATGCCCTTGTCACAAAGCCTTGAAGCCGAGAAAAATGAGGCCAATAGTGACATGCCGATCTTTCTTGCGCATGGCTCCGATGATCCTGTAATACCGGTTGATCTGGCTTACCGCACACGTAGTCAACTGGAACAACAGGATTATACGCTGAACTGGCATGAATACGCGGGCATGGCGCATAGTGTATCGGCACAGGAAATCTACGATATTGCGGAGTGGTTACAGCAAACCCTGGCCCCGGCTTAATGCGCGATTAGTTTGCGGCAGGCGGCAACCTGTTTTCGAACCTGTTCGGGTGCGGTGCCGCCGGTAATGTTCCTGGCATTCACCGAACCCTCGAGCGACAACAAATCGAATACATCGGCTTCTATGCGTCGTTCAAACGAGTGCAGCTCCTGCAGTGTGCATTCGCTTAAGTCTTTCTGTTTTTCAATCGCGTAAGCGACCGCGCTGCCGACTACTTCGTGGGCGTCGCGAAATGGCAGGCCCTTATTGACCAGGTAGTCGGCGAGATCAGTTGCGGTCGCGTAACCTTTTTTTGCCGACTCGTACATCGCCTCACGATTGACACTGAGATTTGGCACCATGTCGGCAAATGCGCGCAGGCTGCCACCCAGTGTATCGAGCACGTCGAACAGGGGTTCCTTGTCTTCCTGGTTATCCTTGTTGTATGCCAGTGGCTGCGATTTCATCAGGGTGAGTAGACTCACCAGGTGTCCGTTCACACGTCCGCTTTTACCCCGTACCAGTTCCGGCACATCGGGGTTTTTCTTTTGCGGCATGATCGACGAACCGGTGCAGTAGCGATCAGGCAGGCGAATAAAATTGAACTGTGCAGTCGACCAGATGACCAGTTCTTCGGCCATTCTCGACAGGTGGGTCATACAGATGGCCGCGGCCGCACAGAATTCGATGGCGAAGTCACGATCACTCACTGCATCGAGCGAGTTCCTGGCCGGTGCGTCGAAACCCAGAAGCTCGGCCGTATAATCCCGATCAAGCGGGTAAGAAGTGCCCGCCAGTGCGGCCGCCCCGAGCGGCATGATGTTCATGCGTTGCTGGCAATCTTTGAAGCGGTCATGGTCGCGCTCGAGCATTTCAAACCAGGCCAGCATATGGTGGCCGAAGCTAATCGGCTGTGCGACCTGCATGTGCGTAAAACCCGGCATGATGGTGTCGGCCTCGCGTTCGGCAAGATCGAGCAGGCCGTGTTGGAAGGTCCTGATCTGTTTCAGGCACGGGTTGATCTCTTCGCGCAGGTAAAGCCGAATATCGGTGGCGACCTGATCGTTTCGGGAACGACCGGTATGCAGTTTCTTGCCGGCGTCACCGATCAGCTCGGTAAGCCGTGCTTCTATATTCATATGCACGTCCTCAAGGCTTACCGACCAGTCAAATTTACCACTGGTGACCTCTTCGCTGATCTTTGCCATACCCTGTTCGATGGCAGCATGTTCATCATCATCCAGGATACCGATCTTGTGCAGCATTTTTGCATGCGCAAGCGAACCCTGTATGTCGACCAGGGCAAGGCGTTGATCAAACTCGACCGAGGCGGTAAAAGCCTCGACAAAGGCATCGGTGGGTTCGTTGAATCGACCGCCCCACATACGGGTATCTTTCTTAGTCATAAAATCATAAATGGTCTATATATATAAGGTGTAATCTTTGCCGATCCTGCGGCCGACGCGGAAAAATGCGCCTTGCCAGGTACCGTGGAATGCCCCTGGGGGCATTGCCGTATGCTTACAGCGCTAGTCAAACAAATCAATAGTTTATGTCTAATCAACCCGAAAAAACGCAATCAATGATCAAAAATGACAGTTATCTGCCCAATTTTTGCGATGTTTCGGTATTTTTGCGCGTATTGCTGGTGATCCAACTAATCGCGATCGTGTTTGCGTTGGTCAGTTATCGCAGTGGCAGCCTGTACGTGTTAATTGCCCTCAACTCGGTTTTTATGCAATGGATCGGCCTGAGTGTTGCAGGGATTCTATGCGGTATCAAGCGCCTCGGCTACCTGCGTGATACGCGGCTATCGACTATTGTGGCAATGGGTGTGACCCTGGTTGTAACCCTGCTGGTGAGCTGGTTGAGCGAGTATTTCTCAGAAATGCTGCGCCTCGAATCACAATCACAGGATATCGGCTTTACGTTGTTGCGCAACGCGGCCATAGCGATGATCTTGATTGGCCTGGCATTACGCTATTTTTATGTTCAGTACGAATCCGAAAAAACCCTCGAAATTCAGGCTCAGGCACGACTGCAAGCCTTGCAGGCACGCATTCGGCCCCATTTCCTGTTCAATAGTATGAATACTATTGCCAGCCTGACCCACGACCACCCCGACCTTGCCGAGCAGGCTATCGAAAACCTGTCGGATTTGTTTCGCGCCAGCCTCGCTGCCGAAGCCAGTATTCCACTGCAACAGGAACTGGAATTAACCCGTAGTTATATACAACTCGAGTCACTGCGCCTCGGCGATCGGCTATTCGTTAAATGGCACATGCCCTACGATGATATCGAGGTTTCGTTGCCTGCCCTGACGCTACAACCGCTGGTTGAAAATGCTATCTACCATGGTGTTGAGCCGTTATCGGAGGGTGGCGCCATCGACATTACAATCGACCGAGAGCATGATTTTACCCGCATTGTAATTTCTAACCCATTACTCGAAGACCGCACCGAGCAGCATCGTGAAGGCAATCAAATGGCAGTCGATAATATACGAGAGCGTCTGCAAATTGCGTTTAGTGGTGAGGCCACGATGCAACAGGTGGAAGACGATGATCGGTTTACCGTTACCCTGAAGCTTCCGGCCAACCGGGCCTGAGGAATCGTGATGAAAGTTTTAATAGTTGACGATGAAAGACCAGCACGCGACCGTCTGACGCGAATGCTTGGTGCTTTATCGGATTGTCAAATAGTCGGTGAGGCTGTTAACGGAACCGAGGCCCTCGAAAAAGCCGAATCACTTGGCCCCGATGTTGTATTAATGGATATCCGTATGCCGCGCATGGATGGCATACAGGCCGCGCGCCACCTGTCACGACTATCACGGCCACCAGCGGTAATTTTTACCACCGCCTTCGCCGATCATGCGCTCGAAGCTTTTGAAACCCATGCGGTTGACTACCTGTTAAAACCAGTGCGCAAAGAGCGATTGGCCGCAGCACTCAAAGCGGCAAGTAAACCAAACAGGGCACAGTCAACCCAAAATGAAACCATGTTATCTGAAATCGAGGTGCGCCAGCATATTTGCGCACGCGTACGAGGCAACCTGGTGTTGATTCCTGTTGATGGAATTTATTATTTTCAGGCAGACCAGAAATACGTCACCGTGCGCCATAGTGACGGTGAGGTGTTGATTGAAGATCCGCTTAAAAACCTGGAAAAGGAATTCGGTGAGCGTTTTTGCCGAATCCATCGCAATGCCCTGGTCAGTCTCGACAAGATTTGTGGTATGAAGACTGAAAACGATAGCCAGCAGGTTATCTTCAGGAATATCGACGATACCCTCGAAGTCAGTCGGCGTCACTTACCAGGTATTCGTAAAATCATAAAAAACCTGTAGTATTCTGCGAATATTAATCAGAAACGAACCTCCCTGCGGTTGCTGCCGTTTGGCCAGTTCGTTTCGTTACAGGTATCGTTCGTCAATGCAAACTAGACTCTCCGAATTACGTATCGCTACACGCAGTAGTCCGCTGGCCCTGTGGCAGGCTGAAGAAGTCGCGCGACAGCTCAAGCCGATTTATCCCGATCTCAAAGTTTCGCTCGTGAAACTAAAAACCAGGGGCGACAAGTTGCTCGATGCACCACTCGCCAAGGTTGGCGGTAAGGGCTTGTTCGTCAAGGAACTCGAAGTCGGTATTCTCGAGGGCAAAGCCGATATTGCGGTGCACTCGATGAAAGACGTCCCGGTTGTATTCCCCGATGGACTCGAACTGGCGCTCATAATGGAACGCGAAGATCCGCGTGATGCCTTTGTTTCTAACCAGTATGATTCACTCGCGACCATGCCTGCCGGAACCCTGGTTGGTACCTCCAGCCTGCGCCGCCAGACCCAGATTCGTGAGCGTTATCCGCATCTCAGGATCGACTGGCTGCGCGGCAACGTTAATACGCGCTTGCGCAAACTGGATGACGGTGAATACGATGCCATCATCCTCGCCTGTGCCGGATTGATAAGGCTGGGATTTGAACAACGCATCACCATGTCGCTCGAGCCCGAGGAATGCTTGCCGGCGATAGGTCAGGGAGCGGTAGGAATTGAAGTTCGTAGCGATGATATCGCCGTGAAAGAGTTGCTCGCTCCGCTTGGGCATGCGGAGACTGCCAGTCGAATTGCCGCGGAAAGGGCATTGAATGAAACCCTGAACGGTGGGTGCCAGGTGCCAATCGCTGGTTATGCGGTTTTAAACAATGGTGAGATTTACCTGCGCGGGCTCGTCGGTGAACCTGACGGTAGCCGCATACTGCGCGCCGAGGCCAGCGGTAAAGTCGAAGATGCTGTCAGTATCGGCAGGGCGCTGGCCGAGGATTTACTTTCGCAAGGGGCCGGCCAAATTCTTAGCCGACTGCATGACTGAGTATGCCTGCGCACCCGTCAAAACTGCGCGGTCAATGCATCCTCAATACGCGGCCGCTTCATCAGCTAAACGGATTGACATCCCTGCTCGAGGCACAGGGCGCATGCGTTCTCGCATTTCCGGCGATTGAAATTGTCGAATCTGAAACCACCGGGTTTCATCGTAGCCTGGCTGAAAATATTAAACATTATCAAATCGCCCTGTTTGTCAGTCGCAATGCGGTGGATGGCGCCTTCGGTTTCCTGGCCGGAGCATCGCTACCCGCCGATTTGCAATTGGGGGTAATAGGTCAGGGAACTTATACGGCGCTTGCAGATCGAGTAGATGATCTGGATCAACATCTAATTCTCGGGCATCCGTATAATAGTGAGGGCTTGTTAGCCTGTGCAGCATTACAACAGGTGAAGGGTCGCAATATACTGATCTTCCGCGGCCAGCAGGGTCGAAATTTACTCGGCGATGAACTGCGCGCTCGCGGCGCCACGGTAACTTATTGCGAAGTTTACCGGCGCAGGGCGCCAGATTACGAGGCAGATGCTTTTGAACGATTGACTGCCGGGCAGTTTCCGACCCTGGCTGTTTTTACCAGCAACGAGAGTATGCACAATGCGCTGGCAGCCATACATGGTGAAGCGCGAGATAAAATGCTCGCGATTCCCTGGTTATTGATCAGCGAAAGAATGCGTGAATCGGCGCTGAATCTGGGACATAATGGTGTCATTCTCATCGCCACCGACGCGAATGATGAAGGCATAAGACGAACCATTAATGAGTGGGCAAGCAGTCTGAAGTTATGAGTAAAAAACAACCACCCGGCAAAAAAGAGATCAGCGAAGACCCCGTGCTTACTGATAAAACACCAACAGCCCCCGTGCCTGCTGATAAGGCCCCGGTTAAAAGTGATGTGGCCAGTAGTGGCGACGATAAGCCGATTGAAGCAAAGGGAGAACATAAGCCGGAAGCTGAATCGGTCGCAAAGTCCGATACAAAACCAGCAGATGCGGAAGCAAAGTCCGATACAAAACCAGCAGATGCAGTAGCAAAGCCAGATACAAAACCAGCGGATACGGCGAAACACAAGGCAGAGATAAAACCAGCCGCAAAAGCGCCAACAAAACCACCACCTGCCCCGAAGGCTAAAGAAACACCGAAGCCAGGCAGAGGTTTTCCGGTTCTTGGTTTGCTCAACCTGGTGTTAATCGTCGGTATCATCGCGGCTGCTGCCTGGTACTGGCAAATGCAGCAAAAGCTTGAACTGCAAAGACAGGAAAGCCTGTCGGCATTTCAGCAACAGCTCAAACAACAACTCAGTACCAAGGCGGATCAATCGACTACACAGCAAATTCAACAACGCCTGCGGCCACTGGAATCCGTTATCGGCGATTCGGCAAACCAGATCGGTGAATTGCAGGACCAGCAGCAGGCGCTGCTGGAATCTACTGAAAAGCTTTACGAACTTTATGGCCGTGACGAAAATGGCTGGCAACTGGCCGAGGTGGAATACCTGATGCGTGTTGCCCAGCACAAGCTGATTCTGGAGAATGATTTCGAAGGCGCGGCTATGACCCTGCAGGCTGCTAGTGACAAAATTGCCGCCACCGCGGATCCGGGACTGTTACCGGTGCGGGTGCAAATTAGCGATGAAATCGCCGGCCTCAAAACCCGTTCGCGTCCGGACCTGGTCGGCATGACCTTGCTGCTGGCACAGTTGAGTAAACAAATCTATGCACTCAAGCCAGGTTATGAACCGCGCGTCGATACCAGCACAAAAGTTATTGAATCCGTGCCAGCCGATCCCTCCACGCTCAGCCTCGAAGAACGCGTGATGGATTTTATTACCTCGTTGGTGACAGTGAGTAAAAGCGAAACCATGCCGACTCGAATCGAAACCCTGACAATTGATATCGAAGAGCTACTGGAAAATAATCTCAAGCTCACGCGCTGGACCGTACTCGAGCGTGATGCTTTCCAGTATAAGCGTCTGATGGATGAAAACGTCGATTATTTCAAACAGTATTACGACCTGGATAACGCGGCGAACCATGATTTTTACTCGCAGTTACTGCAGTTGCAAAAGTCCCAGATCAAACCGGAAAAGCCGAATATCAGTGGGTCACTGGAAATGTTGAGACATATTATTAGCCGACGGCAACTGGCCCCAGGCAACGACCTGGAACAGGAGGCTGGTGATGTTTAAGTTCCTGTTCTGGATTCTTTTCCTGACCGCCCTGGTATTGGGGGCGATACTGCTAGTGCAAGAAGACCCGGGTTTTGTTCTGGTCAAGTACGGTGATTATTCGATTGAAACCACACTCGCCTTCGGCATCATAGCCGTGGCAGTTGCGACCGTGTTGATCCACTATCTTTTTAAGGTATTGATGGGTGTCTGGCACATACCGCGTGCGGTAAAAAACCAGTCGAAAGGTCGGCGTTTTAGCAAAAGCCGCAAGCTCTTAAACCAGGGTTTAATTGACCTTGCCGAGGGGCATTACGATAAGGCTGAAGCCAACCTGGTGAAGATGGTCGACTATAGTGAAAGCCCGTTACTGCACTATCTCGCCGCCGCCCGTGCGGCCCAGCTCCAGGGTCGTTACCAGGAACGAGACAAGTATCTGAAGGCAGCGCATGAAGCCAGACCGGAAGCGGAGTTTGCGATTGGCGTCACCCAGGCCGAATTACAGCTGGCGCACCAGCAGACAGAAGAATCACTGGCGACATTAACCCATTTACGCGGTATCGCACCGCGTCACGATCACGTGCTGAGATTGCTTGCACGGGTTTACCTGGAACTCGAAGACTGGTCGTCCCTGATTGAAATATTGCCTGATGTCCAAAAGAAAAAACTGCTCAGTGAGCATCTATTGAAAACCATGGAAACAAAGACTTACCAGGGTTTTCTCGCGACGGCCAGGAACGATCAGCAAACGCTGGAAAAAGCATGGAACAAGATTCCGAAGACAGCACACACCGATGCCGACCTGGTGGTTTACTACATTAACCTGAGTAATCAGGCAGCATCGAGTAGTAGTAATACAGAACAATTGATCGTCGGCTCACTTGGCCAGAAATGGGATAACCGGTTGATTGAGGCCTATGGCCTGTTCAGGGCCAGCGATCCGAATGAGCAGTTGAAACAGGCAGAAAAATGGCTCGATGATTATGCTAAAAACGAATACCTGCTGCTTGCCCTGGGTCGAATTTGCATCCGGGCGAAACTCTGGGGCAAGGCTCAAAGTTACCTGGAAGCGAGTATTGGCGTAAGAGCCATGCCAGCCAATTGCCTGGCGCTTGCCGAACTGTTGAGTGATCATTTGCAGCAAAAAGACAAGGCGTCAGAGTACTATCAGAAAGGGCTGAGGCTTAGCCTGAGCGAACCGGCTTCGGCAACCAGCATTTGATCTATCCCCGGGGTATGTACCTCATCGCATAAAAATGGCAACATGGTTAGTCCCCGTGTCCAGGCAAATCGATGGAGGTGAACCATGGCTAACAAATCAGTCACTATCAAGGCGGCGCAAGACGGTCCTTATATTGTCAAGGATTTACAGAGTTTGAATAATCGCAATGGCACACTCGATTGCAAGGAGGCCATGGGCCTGTGCCGCTGTGGTGCGTCGGCGAATAAGCCCTTCTGCGATGGTTCCCACAAGAATATTGGTTTCAGCAGTGAAAACCAGCTCGATCCGGAGAAGGATAGACTGGATACCTACGTGGGTAAAAAAATAACCATTCACGACAATCGCAGTATCTGTGCGCATGCCGGATACTGTACTGATGGCCTCCCCGCCGTATTTCGCCTGCAAGAGGAGCCATTCGTTGATGCCGATGGTGCAAGTGCCGAAGAGATCATCAACGTTATTAACCAGTGCCCGTCGGGCGCCCTGAGTTATAGCGTTGAAAATGTAAACGAATCTTTGGAAGCCAGCGAGGCGTTTATATTTATTGCGCCAAATGGTCCCTACGTGGTGAAAGGCGAGGTCGATTTGCTGGAGACGCCCAGGGGCAAGGGAGCTTCGGAAACCAGCATCACCCTGTGTCGTTGTGGCGCTTCTAAAAACAAACCCTATTGCGATGGTTCACACTGGACCATTGAATTCACCGATGATGATAACTAGCAAGCCGTCTTCACGGCCCCAGATTCCGGCACAAATCCAGCCTAACGAATTAACGCCTTCGGCCCCGTCATCCCGGCCCCCGAGCCCGTCATCCCGGTCCCCGAGCCCGTCATCCCGGCCCCCGAGCCGGGACCCATTCCCTAACAAACAGAGAGAATCATGACCAAACATTACGAAGGCTCGTGCCATTGCGGCGCGATCAAATTTTCCTACGATGGTGAAGAGATCACCAAAGGCTTGCGTTGTACCTGTTCTATTTGCTCACGCAAGGGCTCGATGATGTCACCCGAGGCGATCCCGTTGGAAAATCTAAAAGTTGAAGCCGACCCGAACGACATAGGTCTCTACCAATTTGGCAATAAGGTGGCGAAACACTATTTTTGCAATAAATGCGGCATTTATACCCACAATGAAATGCTGCGTATGCCGGATCATATGCGTGTCAATATCGGTTGTATTGAAGACCTCGACACTACTGATTTCGAAGTCATCGTGTTTGACGGCAAAAATTTGTTATAAACCGCTGTTCCCAGGTCAACATTGGGCAAATCATGGTTAAGGAGTCTCTGATTAATTCTGAGTCATACAGATGCGCGGTTAAAATGCCGAGACGTCGGACCGGTCAGATCAAGGCGCGAATCGCAGCGAAGACCCAAAGCAATCGCTTCGCTCATGGAGCCGGCTCTAGTCAATCTATTCGTAAGATTTGCAACGAAGAGATGGACGGTCCGGCGCCCCGGTATTTTAACCAGCAGCTGTTGATTCATGAATTGATCAGAGGCTCCTTAAGTAAATGAATTCTGAAAAGCAGCATATTCTGATTGTGATGGCTGACCAGCTAACCGCGCTGGCGCTTGGTAGTTACGGAAATACTGAAGTTAAAAGCCCCAATATTGATCGGCTCGCGCAACAGGGCGTTACTTTCGACTCGGCATATAGCAGCAGCCCGTTGTGTACCCCGGCGCGTTATGCGTTTATGACGGGTCAGAATATCTCACAGTGTGGCGGTTACGATAATGCAGCCTATATGCCGTCCACGATGCCAACCTTTGCGCACTATATGCGGCTCATGGGCTACAAAACCTGCCTCTCGGGCAAGATGCATTTTGTCGGACCGGATCAATTGCACGGCTTTGAAGACCGGGTCACTACCGATATCTATCCCGCAGATTTCGGCTGGATACCGGACTGGACCAAACCCGATGAGCGCATCGATTTGTGGTACCACAATATGTCCAGTGTTAAACAGGCTGGAGTTGCCGCGATTACCAATCAACTGGCCTACGACGACGAGGTCGGTACCCAGGCAACACGCGCGATTTTCGACCATGCGCGCAGCGAAGATGAGCGTCCATTGTGCCTGGTAACCAGCTTTATCCATCCTCACGACCCTTACGTCACGCGCCAGAAATACTGGGATCTCTATGAGGATGTCGATATTGCGCTGCCGACAGTGAGGCGCCCACCGGCCGATCAACAGGATGCGCACAACAAACGCCTGGAGCAGGCCATCGCGCTGGATGCGGTATCGATCAGCGACGACGAAATCATCAAGGCACGGCGCGCCTACTATGGCAATGTGTCATATATTGACGAATGGCTCGGACGTTTGCAGGAGACCTTGCAGGCATGCGATATGGCGCGGAATACGACGATTATCTTCACCTCCGACCATGGTGACATGCTCGGTGAATACGGGCTCTGGTATAAAATGTCATTTCGTGAGTGGTCCTGTCGAATTCCCATGATTGTCTATAATCCGAGCCGCTTCGAGGCGCGTCGCGTATCACAACCGGTGGCCCAGGTTGATGTATTACCGACCCTGATCGATATCGCCCACGAAGCTACTGGTGTTTCGAAGCCGTCAGTAATAGACCCCTTGAACGGTCGTTCGCTGCTGCCATTATGCGACGGCGATGCGAACCAGGATCCCAATGCCTGTGTTAGCGAATACCTGGGCGAGGGTACCGGTGCGCCGATGTTGATGATTCGACGCGGTCAGCACAAGTACATTTCCTGCATCACCGATCCTGATCAGTTATTTGATCTGCAGGCTGATCCGAATGAGTGCGATAACCTCGCGGCAGACGACCCAGGTGAAATTCTTGACGCCTTTCGGCGCGAGGCTTCTGCATATTGGGATGCAAAAGAATTGCAGCAAAAGGTGATAGCCGATCAGAAACGCCGCCGTGAGGTGCATGCGGCATTGCGTATCGGTCGTTACCAGTCCTGGGACTTTAATCCAGAGCGTAATGCTTCAGAGGAATACACGCGTAGTCATATGGATTTAACCCGTTTCGATATTACCTCACGCTATCCGCAGCCGGTTGAGTTTAAACCCGACTCGAAGTAACAGGTCAGGGAGAAATTACCTGTCAATTTTGCGGATGCAGATGACGGGGCGAAACATACAATGGCTGCACACTATTACTGCAAATGACCGATAACCGATGATGAACGAGCAAACCATTCCCGACGAAGATTTCATGTACCAGGCGCTTGTTAACCGCGATAGCAGCCTGGAAGGCATATTTTATTTCGGTGTGCGGACCACCGGCATTTTCTGTCGCCCTACCTGTAGTGCGCGTAAGCCCAAAAAAAAGAACGTTGATTATTTCGATTCGGTGCAAAGCGCGCTCGATTCCGGTTATAGACCCTGTAAGGTATGTACGCCCTTAACAAAGGCGGGGGAAGCACCCGACTGGTTGTGCAACTTACTCGACGAGGTGCACGCGGCTCCGGAGGAAAGTTACAAGGACGAAGACCTGCAAATGCGCCAGATTGATCCGGCCCGAGTTCGACGCTGGTTCCAGAAACACCATGGCATGACTTTTCACGCCTATATCAAGGCGCTGCGAGTAAACCGAGCCTTTGAGAAGATGAAAAATAACCACGATGTTACCAGTACGGCCTTCGACAGCGGTTACGATTCACTCAGTGGGTTCCACCAGGCGTTCAGCGACACCACCGGTTTCAGCCCATCGCAATCTAAAAATCAATCATTGGTGAATATCACGCGGTTGAGTACACCGCTAGGACAAATGTATGCCGGTGCCAGTGAACAGGGCCTGTGCCTGTTAGAGTTTATCGATCGCAAAATGATCGATGATCAGATTGCACAGTTGCAAAAGCAATTGAAGGCTCGCTTCGTCACCGGGGTTAACCAGCATCTGACGGCACTGGAGACGCAACTGGCTGAATACTTCGCGGGTAAACGGCGTAAGTTCGATATTCCTCTCGATGTGCGCGGCAGCGAGTTTCAACAAAAAGCCTGGCAGGCTCTGCAGCAGATTCCCTATGGTGATACCCGTTCGTACCAGCAACAGGCTGTCGCTATCGGCAATGAGAAAGCGGTACGGGCTATCGCCAGTGCGAATGCAAAAAACCGCATTGCAATTGTCATTCCCTGCCACCGGGTGATCGCAAAAGACGGCGGACTCGCTGGCTTCGGCGGGGGTGTCTGGCGCAAAAAATATTTACTCGATCTGGAAAAACAAAATAATAGCGAACAAGCTTGAACGTTCGAAATTCACTCTTTCCCCTCACCCCAACCCTTGCTATGCCCTCGGGTGCTCCCCGGAGGGGCGAGGGTGAAAACAGCAATGTCGTCGACAAAGTCAACACCTTCTCCCCTGGGGGAGAAGGCATGGATGAGGGGGTAAAGCAATCGAAACTAGTAATAGTGATTAACCCTCTGATCTACCATATATCCCATCACTCCAGTCCAGTAAACTCGATTCAGAGATAGCGGCCAGTATCAAATAATGTTCAAATAAGCTAAGCATTAGAAACTAAATAAAACTCCAGTTCGAGGATCAGGTATGGCCGAAGAAAACCATAATTATATTGCAGGCGAATGGGTTGCCGGGGCGTCTGAAATTGCCAATATCAATCCCTCCGATTTATCGGACACTGTCGGACTGTATGCGCAGGCTGATAATGTGCAACTACAGAATGCGCTGGACGCGGCGGCGGTTGCGCAGATCGCCTGGAGTAAAACAGGTTTGGAGGCGCGATATACCGCTTTAATGAATATAGGCAACGAGTTAATCGCCAATTGCGAGGAACTCGGTACTTTGCTCGCGCGCGAGGAAGGCAAACCCCAGGCCGAGGGCAAGGGTGAGGTTTACCGTTCGGGACAATTCTTTACTTATTATGCCGCCGAGGTATTACGCCAAATCGGTGACAACGCTGACTCGGTTCGTGATGGTATCGAAGTCGACGTACGACGTGAACCGGTGGGCATAGTTGCAGTCATTTCACCGTGGAATTTTCCGATGGCTACGGCCGTGTGGAAAATTGCGCCCGCACTCGCGTTTGGCAATGCGGTTATCTGGAAACCAGCGAATATTGTGCCGGCCTCGGCCGTGGCTTTAACGCGCATCATCGACAAACAGAATCTACCCAGTGGCCTGTTCAGCCTCGTAATGGGCTCCGGCAGTACTGTGGGTCAGCACTTGATCGAGAGTCCCATGGTGAACGCGATCAGTTTTACCGGCTCGGTGCCCGTCGGGCGCGGTATAGCCAAATCGGCGATTGAAAATTTCACCAGGGTACAGCTCGAAATGGGTTCCAAAAACGCGCTCGCGATTATGGATGATGCCGACATGGATATCGCAGTTGCCTGTGCCTTGAACGGTGCCTTCGGCAGCACCGGGCAAAAATGCACGGCTTCATCAAGGCTGGTGGTGCACAGCAAGATTCACGATGCTTTCGTTGATCGCCTGGTAGAAGCCGCGCAATCAATGGTGGTGGGTCATGCGCTCGAAGCCGGCACCCAGATCGGGCCAGTCGCGAGCGAGGCGCAATTGAAACAGAACCTGGACAATGTGGCGCTGGCGAAAAAAGAAGGCGGTGAACTGCGCTGTGGTGGCGAACAGGTTGAGCGTGCCACGCAGGGGTATTTCATGACACCGGCGGTTTTTAGCGGTACTCAAAACGACTGGCAGGTGAATCGCGAGGAACTGTTTGCGCCCATGGCCTGCGTGATCAAGGTCGATTCATATGAAGAAGCCCTGCAGACCGTGAACGATACCCGCTTCGGTTTGACCGCGGGCATCATCACTACCAGTCTTGCGCGCGCCGCAGATTTTCGGCGTAAGGTGCGAACCGGGTGCGTAATGGTCAACCTGCCGACCGCGGGTACCGATTACCACGTGCCATTTGGCGGTCGAGGTGAAAGCTCTTACGGTCCGCGCGAACAGGGGCAGTATGCGAAAGAATTTTATACCCACGTGAAAACCGCTTATATCGCCTCTGGCCTGCCCGCCTGAGGAGATTTCATAATGCGGGCTAACAGTTATCGAATCGATGCTTTGCAGTACGCCAACTGGTCGAAGAAAATTTTTCGACAAATGCGCGAGGGTAAGGTAGATGCAGTGCATGTCACCATTGCCTACCATGAAAACTTTCGTGAAACAGTGGCTAACATCGAAGCCTGGAATAGCGATTTTGAACGTTTTCCAGATTTGATTTTCCAGGGTAAAACCGGAGAAGACGTGCGCCTCGCGCGCGCGACCGATCGTACTGCTATTTTCTACGGCTTTCAAAATCCGTCCCCAATGGAAGACGATATTCGCCTGGTCGAGATTCTGCATACCCTGGGCGTCCGCTTCATGCAGCTAACCTATAATAACCAGTCTTTGCTCGGTACCGGATGTTACGAGAATAACGATTCCGGCATTACGCGCATGGGAAAGGAAGTGATCGAGGAGATGAACCGCGTCGGACTGGTCGTGGATATGAGTCATTCCGCCGAACAATCGACATTGGAGGCGATAGAGATCAGTTCGCGTCCGATAGTCATTACGCATGCCAATCCTGGATTCTGGGAACCGGCTTTACGAAACAAGTCCGATACCGTACTGCGCGAACTTGGTGCATCAGGCGGCATGCTCGGTTTCAGCATGTACCCGCATCATTTAAAAGGCAAAGGAGATTGCACGCTACAAAGTTTCTGCAAAATGATTGCGGCGACTGCCGAGCTGATGGGTGTCGACCATATCGGACTCGGCTCTGACCTGTGCCAGGATCAGCCGGATTCGGTGGTCGAATGGATGCGCGTCGGTCGCTGGACCAAAAAGATCGATTATGGTGAAGGCTCGGCCGGCAATGCTGGTTTTCCGCCGATGCCGAACTGGTTCAATGATAACCGCGATTTCGGCAATGTTGAGCAGGGCCTGCGAGATGTAGGTTTCAGTGATGAAGATACTGGAAAAATAATGGGTGATAACTGGCTTCGATTCTTTGATGAGAATTTCGGGCCCGAATGAACACTAACTCACAGAAAGATAATCGGTTCGACTGTGCGCATCTAAACCCGATGCCAGAGGCAGCGGCTTACCGGCGCCCGCCAGAAGTGGTCATGCGCCTGGCGCGCATGGGCAGTTTTCATCAAACCAGGCTGTCCTTCATGCGTAGCCTGTTGCGCCGGCTGAAGAAAGAAAAGTGGCGATTCAAACGCCCAGTCTGGGAAATTGGAGATGAAGGATATGGGCGTGCCGTCTATACCGTCATAGGCCCGCAACGTAGTTATTCACTGGTCGCATTTTCGCATAAGCTAGCCGATGACATGCGTTCCGACCGGGTTATAGCCACCGCCTGGGACGCAACCTTTGCCCTGTTCGATGGGGTGCCGACCAGTGACGATCTGGATCGATTGCAGGAAAACGTTCCCAGGCAGGAAGCCGGTCGCATCAGCGATAGCGAGTTGAGCCTGTCGCGGGCGAACCGTTCGGTGCGATTATGGAAGCATGTCATCGACAGTCTCGCGGCAGGGCGGCAACCCGATCGCCAACAACTGGAGTCGGTCGGCTACCTGGTGCGTACTACTGCGGTTTATGGTTCAGGGAAATTTGGCGCCGCCGATCGATTGACGATCTGCGATCGACCCGAGCTCAGCGGCCCGTTCCAGGCGGAAATGTTATCGGTCTGGCTCACGCGCGCGTTTTCAATCGACCTGGTTGAACATATTGCGAAAGCCGTCGGCGGCTCAAAAGCAGTGGTAATAGATTCGGATTTACGCCGACGCATTGGCGTCGGTAATTCAACCGGTTTGGGTATGGCGCCATTTTTAATTAACCATCCGGTCCTGCTCAATAACTGGATGTTCGCGCGTGAAGAGGCGCTGGCCAGGGTACGCTCGCTTGCCGAGACCAGCACAGGGGCAATTGAAGTTTTCAAACAGCAGCTCGGCCAGGCAAAGTTTAATGTCTCGCAATGGCATTCCGAACACCCGATACAAATACGGAAACTGCAGCAACTCGGTGCAGACCTGGAAAAGATGACGGCTTATGTTGAAACCGAATCGTTGAGCGGGAATCATCCCTGGGATCGTTTTTATCGTTGGGCTGAAGAGCAGCTGTCACTGGAGGGGCAGGAGCAGTTGCTGTCATTAATGCTGGAACCTTACGGTGAGATGGTAGACGGACTGACACAGTGCATGGATGCCGACGAACATCGCAGCTTTTTTATCGATGGTTCGATGGGCATAGGCCGTATGCGGGAAATTATTGAAGACCAGTGTGACTGGGCAATCTCAGTTGACTACCAGGAAAACAAAAATCGAGCCCGATTCTGGTACACCTCGGTGGAAAAGCTTGAACCGCGCGTGGGGGAACGATTCGAAGAAGCGGGTGCGGAGTATGAACAACCCCTCTGTATCGGCTATTTTATACGGCAATTGTACGATGACTTGCTCGAGTGGGATCGCGATCAGAGCATTGCCGGATTTTTACTCGCCCATCCGCAGCACCGTCATACAGTCCGACGCGTCCAGACCCTGGTATCACATCCCTACTCCGAGATACGCGATAACCTCATAGCTGCCGACATGCTGCCAATCGATTTACTGCGCTGCAAGCTGTCGTTCTTTGGCGCCACCAAATTTGATCCGCGCTCCGATCGTTGGGTGCGTATCTGCATGTATCAGGACGCGCCCTTCCCACACGAGTTGTTGGCTAGAGTCGAATGAAGTTGGTTCGTATTGAATGAAACAGAAACACCCGCTTGCTGAAATCGAATTCTATTTGCGCAAGGCGGCACAGGCGGTGGGACTGGGCTGGGGACTTTCTGAAGAGGCAGGCAAGGCAGCTCGCTGGCTGTCCGCGTTTGGGTTGCCCGGTGCCGAATTCATGCTCGCGCATTTGCAACAACTGGATGGTAAAGATTACAGGCAGTACCAGCCATCGAACCTGAATCATGTCTGGCAGGCACAGGGTGAGTTTCTATGTCCCGTTATTACCGGCGCGGCGCTCGCAGATCGATCAGATCAGATGTTGAGCGGGACAGAATTCAGGCTTGGCGCGGTCGCCTATCCCTTATTGCTGGTGGCGATAATTGGGCAAGCGGCCAGATATCACCGTACCACCTTTACCACTAGCTGGGCCGGGGTTAGTATTAGTTGTTATGAAAATGGCATAAGAGTCGAAGGCAATAGAGATGATCTGTTAGTCACCGGGACTGATTCTGTGAAGTGTGTACAATCAAAGGATACAAACCCGCAGTCTCTGCCGTCGACCCTGGCCTGTGATATCGATAACGATGCATGGGCAGCTATCGATAAACTGGCATTTAAAACCTATGCGCCCGCAACTGCGGAATCACGCGCCGGTGCGGGTGCGGGTTTGACGGATAACGACTAGTAACTGGTAACTGGTTGTGTGGCTTAAATAAAGTAAGGAGAAGATTATGCCCTGGTGGGGTTGGATAATATTTGGTGCGTTTTTGTTTGGCTCGGAGCTGTTGTTAGTCGATGCTGCCTTTTACCTGGTTTTTATTGGCATCGCGGCTATTGTCACTGGCCTGGTTGGTTTGGCCGGATTGCAGCTGGAACACTGGGCTCAATGGCTGCTGTTCGCCGTCCTGTCGCTGGGTAGCATGGTGTTGTTTCGCGAAAAACTGTATAAAAAAATTCGTGGTGGTGGGCCAGGGTTTGATGCCAGCCCGAACGGTGAAATTTTAAAGCTGCAAGAAAGCCTGCAACCCGGTGATCGCTGCAGAATGGAACATCGAGGCACCAACTGGACGATATTGAACAGCAGTGCGGGAGTCATCGAAAAGGGTAGTAATGTGCAGGTTACCAGTGTCGAGGGCCTGACCTTAAAAATAGGACCAATTAAAAACCAGTCAATCGAGGAAGAGAAATGATTATTTTTGAAAATATAAGTTTCTGGGTAGCTATCGCTATCGCAATTATCGCGATTATTATAATCGCCAAGACCGCGGTGGTAGTTCCTCAGCAAAGTGCCTACGTCGTCGAAAGCCTGGGTAAATACAGCCGAACGCTTCGAGCCGGTTTCAGTATATTAATCCCGTTTATTGAAAAAGCGGCTTACAAACACAGCCTCAAGGAACTGGCCCTTGATATACCCGAACAGATTTGTATCACCAGGGACAACGTGCAGGTTGGTGTCGACGGTGTTTTGTACCTGCAAGTGCTCGACCCAGAGCGGGCCTCGTATGGAATTACCGATTATGCCTTTGCCATTTCTCAGCTCGCACAAACCACGCTGCGCAGTGAAATGGGTAAGATAGACCTGGATCGTACCTTTGAGGAAAGGGCTTCGATCAATGCCAATATCGTTGCCGAACTCGACAAGGCTTCGGATCCCTGGGGCGTAAAAGTCTTACGTTACGAGATAAAAAATATTAATCCGCCTACGGATGTTCTCAGTGCGATGGAGAAACAGATGCGTGCGGAGCGAGAAAAGCGAGCGGTGATATTGACTTCGCAAGGTGTAAGAGACGCCAACATTAACGAGGCCGAAGGCGAGAAACAGAAGGTAATCAAGGAATCTGAAGCAAACAAACAACAACAGATTAATGAAGCCGAAGGCCAGGCCGAAGCCATTCTTGCGATAGCCGCCGCCACCGCGGAAGGCCTTAGTAGAGTGGCTAAAGCGCTCAACGAAGAGGGTGGTCAGTCTGCGATGCAACTCCGCGTTGCCGAGAATTACCTTGAGCAATTCGGCAATATTGCGAAACAGGGTAATACCCTGATAGTACCGGCCAACCTGGCCGACATTGCGTCGATGATTTCGCTCGCAACCAATATTGTTAAGAAGGGATCGGCCGAAGGACAAGCTTAACCCGGTAACCACCGGGCGTTATGAAGACCTTCCGATCACCCAAAATAGAAGTTCGTGACGACACACTTTGTGGTCGTGGTGTTGTCGCGCTTGAACATATAAGCAAAGACGAAATTGTCGCGATTAAAGCTGGTCATGTAGTTAACGCCGAACAACTGGTGAAAATCAGTGCCGAGGTGGGGGATTTTGCCCTGCAAATCGATGACGATTTCTATCTCTCGCCGACTTGTCCTGAAGAAGTCGACGACATGACTGTATTCATCAACCATTCATGCGACCCAAACGTTGGTTTCCTGGGGCAGGTGATCTATGTTGCGATGCGCGACATTAAGCTGGGTGAAGAATTATTCCACGACTATTCGATGGAGCGTTCGGATGGCTACTTTCTCGAATGTCATTGTGGCAGCCCAAAGTGTCGCCACCAGGTGACGGGGAAGGACTGGCAATTGCCGGAATTGCAGGAACGCTACGGGCGCTACTTTTCCATTTACCTGCATCAGAAAATAGATGCCGGCAAGTCCTGATTTAATCATTTTTGATTGTGACGGTGTACTGGTAGACAGCGAGCGTATCGCCAACCGTGTTTTTGCGCGGGTGCTTGAAGAAGAATGTAGTTTAATTCTGTCGCTGGAACAAATGTTTGATCATTTCGTCGGTCACTCGCAGGCACAATGCCTGGCAATAATAGAAGAAATGACCGGAACCCCGCCACCACCAGGCCTTGGTGAGCGTTATCGAAATGAAATCAACCGCGAGCTGGCCGAGTCAGTGGTCGCGGTAAATGGAATCGAGGTAGTTCTGGAAGCTCTTGATACACCTTATTGTGTGGCATCCGGTGGTTCGCATGAAAAAATGCGAACCACGCTCGGCAAAGCTGGCCTGGCAAAATATTTCGACGGCAACCTGTACAGTGTTTCCGAGGTTGCCCGCGCCAAGCCCTTCCCGGATGTATACCTTCACGCGGCGCAGTCCATGGGCGTTGATAATCCAGAAAAATGCCTGGTAATAGAGGATAGCCCGGTAGGGGTTAGCGGTGCAGTCGCGGCACAGATGACAGTGTTTGGCTACTCTGAATTAATGAAAGCCGACAAGTTACTTGCCGCCGGTGCTCATCATACATTTGATCAGATGGATAATCTGATGGAAGAGATTATCAGATATAGACAGAATTGAAGATATTGTGCATGTTTTACACCCTCTCCCCTGCGGGGAGTACCCGAGGGCATAAAAGGGTCGGGGTGAGGGGGAATAGGGGTAACCCCCTCAAGCTTCCGCTCCTGCTCACGCCCCTTACCGGAACGCCGCCCGCACCATCCATGTAGGCAATCCCTGCCTTCTGCGAGGCGTCGCACCGCCCCAGGGGAGAAGGAGTTAAGTACCTTGGAAATTCCGCCACCAGATACCGACTTCGAATATCGACTGCTCACATGGTATTTCGTGACCAAAAGCGCTAGAATGCGCGCCCTCGCCTACATGGATGTAGGTGGTAGAGCAATGCAGGAGCAATTGCCGAATTTGGTTAGCATGGCATAATGGATTTCAACAGGCGTTTTGATGTCATTGTAGTAGGCGGCGGTCATGCGGGCACCGAGGCCTCGCTTGCGGCTGCGCGCATGGGTGCGAGTACGCTGCTATTGACTCATAGCATCGAAACCCTGGGACAAATGAGTTGTAATCCTGCCATCGGCGGCATTGGTAAGGGCCATCTGGTCAGGGAAATTGATGCACTCGGCGGCGAAATGGCACTGGCTGCCGACACGGCCGGTATCCAGTTCCGCACACTCAATCGACGCAAGGGCCCTGCGGTTCGGGCCACGCGAGCACAGACCGATCGACAACTTTACCGGGTCGCGATCCGGGAAAAACTCGAAAATCAGGTCAATCTTTCTATTTTTCAGCAACCAGTGATTGATTTGATTGAAAATGACGATCGAATCGAAGGCGTCGTCACTCAAATGGGGCTTAGATTTTATGCGCCGACGGTGGTGCTGACCGTTGGTACCTTCCTCGATGGCAAGATACATATCGGTGATACCAATTACAGTGGCGGTAGAGCGGGTGACCCGCCAGCCACGGCGCTGGCTGCGCGCCTGCGCGAACGCCCTTTCCGGGTCAGCCGGCTAAAAACCGGCACACCTCCGCGCATTGATCGCAAAAGCATCGATTACAGTGTTATGCAGGAACAACCGGGCGATGATCCCCGACCGGTTTTTTCAACCATGGGTTCGATCGATCTGCATCCGCGCCAGATCAGTTGCCATATAACCCATACTAACGAAAAAACACATGACATTATCCGTGATAATTTACATCGTTCGCCGCTTTTCAGTGGCGCGATTGAGGGCACGGGTCCGCGCTACTGTCCGTCAATCGAAGACAAGGTAGTGCGATTTGCCGACAAGACTTCACACCAGATTTTTGTTGAACCCGAAGGTCTGAATCTGTCCGAAGTTTACCCTAACGGAATTTCAACTAGCCTGCCTTTTGATGTTCAACTAGCGCTAGTGCACAGTATGACTGGCTTTGAGCAGGCCCATATAATGCGACCTGGTTACGCGATCGAGTATGATTTTTTCGATCCACGCGACCTTCGTGAAACACTTGAAACCCGGTTCATTCAGGGACTCTATTTCGCTGGCCAGATTAACGGTACCACGGGTTATGAAGAAGCCGGAGCGCAGGGCTTAATTGCCGGCGCCAATGCTGCCGCAGCGGTACAGGGAAAAGATTCAATCAAGCTCGGCAGATCGCAGGCTTACATCGGGGTTTTGATCGATGACCTGATTACCCGCGGTACCAGTGAACCTTATCGCATGTTTACCTCCCGAGCAGAGTATCGCCTGATGTTGCGTGAAGACAATGCCGATTTACGCCTCACCGAAATCGGCCGTAAATTGGGCCTGGTCGACGATGCTCGCTGGTCTGCGTTCGAGCAATATCGTGAACAACTGGAACGCTTAAAGCAGAAATTGAACGACCAATGGCTGCAACCTGGCAGCAAACAGGCGCTAACGCTTTCGAGCGCGTTGCAAAATCCTATAACCCGCGAGTTTCGTCTGGTGGAGATTTTAAAACGTCCGGAGATTCAAATTACAGACCTGATGCCCATGCTTGGCGAAGATGCGCAATACCTGGTGCGCGTACAGGAGCAGGCTGAAATCGACGCCAAGTACGCCGGCTACCTGTCGCGTCAGCAACAGGAAATTGACAAGGCAATAAAGCACGAGCAAACCTCCCTGCCAGAGTCACTCGAATTTTCTGATGTTCGTGGACTTTCAAACGAAGTTTGTCAGAAGCTACAGGATCATCGTCCATCGACTATTGGTCAGGCCGGTCGTATTTCGGGTGTAACCCCGGCGGCAATATCATTGTTGCTGGTTCATTTGAAACGACATGTGCCCGGGCCTGAAATCCAGAAATCGGCTTGAACCTGCGAACCCGGTTACAGCAGGGGCTTATCGGTATTGAGCTGCCCCTGGATGAAGCTCAGGTCGATAAATTGCTCGATTACCTGGCATTACTGGGTAAGTGGAACAAAAGTTATAATCTCACCGCAATCACTGATCCGGTGAAAATGATTTCCTATCATTTACTCGATAGCCTGGCTATCTTCAATACCGTGAAATCGGCCAGTACCGCGCTTGACGTTGGTACGGGCGCCGGTTTACCTGGTTTGCCGCTGGCGATCGCGATGCCCGATTCGAAATGGACCCTGCTCGACAGCAATGGCAAAAAAACCCGGTTTTTGCAACAGGTAGTGGCGCAATGCAATATTAACAATGCTGAAGTTGTGCAGTCGAGGGTTGAAGACTATCATGCCGCAAAACCATTCGATATTATCGTTAGTCGGGCTTATGCGTCTTTATCCAGTTTCGTTGATAGTGTCCAGCATCTGTCGCAGCCTGAAACCACGCTACTAACGATGAAAACCGGTCTTGACACCGAAGAAGCCGGGGTTTTAGACAGTACGAAATATCTGATTGAGGAAACTAGCTTGCAAATTCCGGGTATTAATTCAGGCCGAAGCCTGGTCAAGTTACGGCAACGATAATATGAGCAAAAAGATTACCATTGCCAATCAGAAAGGCGGCGTCGGCAAAACCACTACCACGGTCAACCTGGCTGCCGCACTGGCTGCGACCAAAAGGCGGGTATTGCTGATCGATATGGATCCCCAGGGTAACGCGACTATGGGCAGCGGCGTGGATAAAAATAATCTTTTGGTCAGTATTTGCGATGTGCTACTGGGAGATTCCACCGCTCGCAATGCCCTGATCAAGCTAACTGATGCGGGCTATGATATTTTGCCCGCGAACGCGGATTTGACCGCGGCCGAAGTTCAGCTCATGACTCGTATCGGACGCGAACGTCAACTGGCCCTGGCACTGGAGCCGATCGCCAGTGAATATGACTATATTTTGATCGACTGCCCGCCTTCGTTAAATATGCTAACAGTGAACGCACTGGTCGCGGCAGATGGTATTTTGATCCCGATGCAATGCGAGTATTACGCGCTTGAAGGCCTGTCCTCGCTGCTCGATACCATCGATCAAATTCGGATCAGTGTTAACCCCAGCCTTAAGCTGGAAGGCGTACTGCGCACCATGTACGATTCACGCAATAATCTGGCAAACGATGTGTCTTCCGAGCTCGCTGAGCATTTTGGCGACCAGGTTTATCGCACCGTTATTCCGCGTAATATACGCCTCGCGGAAGCCCCCAGTTACGGTCAACCAATTTTACAGTATGACAAGAATTCCCGTGGGTCAATGGCATACCTGGCGCTCGCGGGTGAAGTTTTGCGGCGAGATGCCAAGCAAAGCGCCCATACCAATTAAGTGCGAATATGAAGAAAAAGCGACTAGGCAGAGGGCTGGGTTCATTAATCGGTAATATTGATGAAGTTACCCATGTCAGCGAGCAAGACAGGACGAGCGGGTTTAGTGAAATCGATATTGATCGAATACAGCGCGGGAAGTATCAGCCCAGGCAAAATTTTGACCAGCAGTCGCTTCAGGAACTGGCCGACTCGATAAGATCGCAGGGTATCGTTCAGCCCATCGTGGTAAGACCCGAAGGCGGCCATTTCGAGTTAGTCGCGGGTGAACGTCGCTGGCGCGCCGCACAAATTGCAGGCCTGCAAAAGATACCGGCCGTAATACGTGATCTCGATAGTAAGTCAGCCGCGGCAATAGCACTGATTGAAAATATTCAGCGTGAAGATCTTAATCCGCTGGAACAAGCCCATGCATTTCTGCGCTTGATTGACGAGTTTGATCTGACACATCAGCAGGTAGCTGATTCGGTAGGACGCTCGCGGGCCTCGGTGAGTAACCTACTGCGCCTGCTCGACCTCGCAGATCCGGTCAAACAGCTGGTCAATCATGGGCAACTCGATATGGGCCATGCACGTGCACTGCTTGGCCTGATTCGACACGATCAAATTGAAGTTGCCAATATTGTGGTCAAGCGCGGGCTATCGGTTCGTGAGACAGAGGCACTGGTGAAGCAGGTACTCAAGGGTGGGTCCGGGAAAAAGGCGGTAGTAGAGAAATCTGACCCGGATGTCAGGCGGCTGGAAAACCGGATTAGCGAAAAACTCGGTGCTGCGGTCAAAATTAAATCGGGTAAACAGGGTTCCGGTCAACTCGTAGTCAGCTTCCATAACAGTGACGAACTGGAAGGAATTCTTGAACACCTGGGTTTAAAGTAGCGGGTATCAATGTCACTTACTTAAGCCTGTCATTGCGAGCGTAGCGAAGCAATCTCTCAGGCCGGAGCCAGTTGTATGGAGATTGTTTCGTCGCTTTGCTCCTCGCAATGACGGTAGTTTTGGGCTTAAGCAAGTGCCGTTGGTAACGGGCATATTTTTGTGCCGGGACGATTCTATGGGAATCGGTATTACCAGGAACAATGATTAAGTAGTTGATTTTAAATATTTAAGCGGCTTAATTCTAACTATCAGAAGGGGTTCAGGGTTCTGCAAATTTGTAATTAATATGTATATCAAATTATTCAATTCGGTGATTGATTATTAAGGTTTAACTACTTATACTCTGCATCCGAATTTGGGGGTGATAGTGTTGATTACTCCCGATAAGGCCATGAAAAACCAGATTTATGTAACCCTTATTATCCAGTATGTTCTGGGTGCTATTTATGTGATCGGGGTTGTAATCTGGAATGATAATGTCATGCTATCAGCCTTGGCAGGTTGCATAGCTTGCCTGGTACCAAATACTTATCACAGTATGCGGATGCTGAAGCAGACTGAAAACAATAATGCGATGCAGTGGTTAGGCTACGCATACCGGTCCGAGTTTGTAAAATGGGTGATGACAGGCATGATTTTCCTGCTCGCCTTCAGCGCAAACTACGAGTGGGATCCGATAGTTTTATTTGCTGGATTTTGTTTGATTCAAATATCCAGTTGGTTCATACCGTTAATAATAAAAGGTAATTAAAGGTAATCGATCGAAGATGGCTGGTAGCTACGCAAATTCAAGCGAATACATCAAGCATCACCTGACCAACCTGGTCTATGGCCAGCATGCCGACGGCAGTTGGGGAATCGCCCATGGTGCCGATCAAATCAAGGAAATGGGATTTTGGTCGATCAATGTAGATTCGATGTTTTTCTCGATCGGTCTCGGTTGTTTTTTCCTGTGGATTTTCCGGCAGGCTGCCAAAAAAGCTTCGACCGATGCACCCACAGGCCTACAAAATTTTATCGAAATGATGGTCGAGTTTGTCGACGATTCGGTGCGCGGCTCGTTTTCAGGCAAAAATCCCCTGGTTGCGCCGCTGGCAATGACCATTTTCGTCTGGATTTTCCTGATGAACCTGATGGATTTAATCCCGGTCGACCATGTGCCCTGGCTCGCCAGTCTACTCGGCGTGCCTTATTTAAAGATCGTGCCAAGCACCGATCCAAACGTTACTTTCGGCATGTCATTCGCGGTGTTTGCCCTGGTCATTTACTACAGTATAAAAATGAAAGGACCCGGCGGGTTTTTTGCCGAGCTTGCTTTCCATCCGTTCCCCAAGTTCATGTTTCCGATCAACCTGATACTGGAAGGCGTGACCTTGATAGCCAAACCCATTTCACTGGCGCTGCGTCTATTCGGCAACATGTATGCGGGCGAAATGATATTCATTCTGATAGCAATAATGTTCAGCGGTGGCTGGGTACTGGGCACATTCGGTGGATTATTGCAATTGGGATGGGCGATCTTCCACATCCTGATCATCACCTTGCAGGCGTTTATATTCATGACGCTGACCATTGTGTATCTGGATATGGCCTCGCAAACGGATCATTAATTTTTAACATAAACACACACTATCTATTTAGGAGATAATCATGGAATCAGCTTTGCTTTATATCGCGGGCGCCGTAATGATGGGCCTTGGCGCACTCGGTGCGGCGGTTGGTATCGGTATTCTGGGCGGTCGCTTTCTTGAAGGCGCGGCTCGTCAACCCGAACTTATCCCGATGTTACGTACCCAGTTTTTCATCGTCATGGGTCTGGTCGACGCGGTTCCGATGATCGCGGTCGGTCTTGCGATGTACATCATGTTCGCCGTTGTATAAGCGCCCGAAGAAGCGATTTTAACTAGAACGAGGACAGCAATATGAATTTCAATGCAACGCTGATAGGGCAAACTATCACATTTATTGTGTTTGTCTGGTTCTGCATGAAATATATATGGCCGCCACTCATGGCAGCGCTCGAAGAACGTAACGCCAGGATCTCCGCAGGTCTCGCGGCTGCCGAACAGGGTCAAAAAGATCTTGTGGAGGCACAGTCAAAAGTGAGTGATGGCCTCAAGGATGCCAAGCAACAGGCGCAGGAAATCATCAATCAGGCGCAAAAACGTGCCAACGAAATTGTTGACGAGGCGAAGGATATCGCGCGTGACGAGGCTGAAAAAATCAAGGTCTCGGCGACTTCAGATATCGATCAACAGGTTAATAGTGCGCGTGAGCAACTACGCAAGGAAGTATCCGGGATTGCACTGGCGGGTGCGGAACAAATTCTCAAACGTGAAGTCGACGCCAGCACCCATGCCGCAGTTCTCGATGAACTGGTCGCGCAGATCTAGGCCCCGATCTTATGTCTGATTTCGATACAGCAGCCAGACCTTACGCCAGGGCCATATTTGAGCTGGCTTCTGAAGAAGACAGCTTGCAGGCCTGGGGTGATTTACTGCAACTGGCCTCGGCCGTGGCGTCCGATGCCGATATGCAGACAATGTTTGAGCTACCGTCAATGCTGTCAAAGGATCAGGCCGAGCTGTTTTTGTCGGTCATGTCGGGTGTTAAAGACGCACCCGAACAAACCGCTAATTTTAAGAACCTGGTTGCACTGTTGGCTGAAAACGATCGACTCGCCGGGATACCGGCAATTGCCACTAGCTTCGAAACTCTGAAACGAGAGGCCGAAGGCAAGATTGAAGTGCAGGTCACCTCCGCGAAAGAATTAAGCGCCGAGCAACAGGAAGCAATGGCGAGCAGTCTGGCGAAAAAGCTGGGTAAGGAAGTGAGTATGACAACCGAGGTTGATGAGTCATTAATCGCCGGCGCCATCATCCATGCAGGTGATATGGTGATCGATGGATCTGCACGCGGCCGCCTCGACAAGCTTACCTCTGTGCTCAACAAATGATTACGATAAGCCATTATATAAATAATACGATATATAAATAATACGATTTTAATGATTACGGGATAACGCAATGCAACTTAATCCGTCAGAAATAAGCGAACTTATTAAAGATCGCATTAAGAATTTTGAAAGCGCTGCCGAAGCGAGAACAGAAGGTACTGTTGTCAGTTTGATGGACGGTATCGCACGTATACACGGTCTTGCCGATGTCATGTCGGGTGAAATGGTCGAATTCCCGGGCGACACCTTCGGTATGGCGCTAAACCTGGAAAGAGATTCAGTCGGTGCGGTAATCCTGGGTGCCTACGGACATATATCTGAAGGCGATACTGCCAAGTGTACCGGTCGTATCCTCGAAGTGCCTGTCGGCGAAGAATTACTGGGCCGCGTGGTGAATTCACTCGGTGAGGCGATTGACGGCAAGGGTGCGATCAAATCCAAAGATTTCATGCCAATTGAAAGAATTGCACCGGGTGTTATCCAGCGCCAGTCGGTAGATCAGCCAGTACAAACTGGCCTGAAGTCAATCGATGCCATGGTTCCGATCGGTCGCGGACAGCGCGAATTAATTATCGGCGACCGTCAAACCGGTAAATCCGCGGTTGCGATCGATGCGATTATCAACCAGAAGGGTACCGGCATTAAATGCGTTTACGTCGGTATCGGACAAAAGGCTTCGACTATTGCCAACGTGGTGCGCAAGCTCGAAGAACATGGCGCCATGGAACACACCATCGTCGTCGCTGCGAATGCTTCCGATTCGGCGGCACTGCAATATATTGCGCCCTACTCGGGTTGCACCATGGGAGAGTACTTCCGTGATAAAGGCGAAGACGCGTTAATCATTTACGACGATCTCACCAAGCAGGCCTGGGCCTATCGCCAGGTTTCATTGCTACTGCGTCGTCCGCCGGGACGCGAAGCTTATCCGGGTGACGTTTTCTACCTGCATTCACGTTTACTCGAACGTGCGGCGCGAATTAACGCGGACTGTGTTGAAAATTATTCCGGCGGCAAGGTTAAGGGTAAAACCGGTTCGCTTACCGCGTTACCGATTATTGAAACCCAGGGTGGTGACGTATCGGCATTCGTACCAACCAATGTTATCTCGATTACTGATGGACAGATATTCCTTGAATCCGACCTGTTCAACGCCGGTATTCGCCCAGCGATCAACGCGGGCCTGTCGGTATCGCGTGTTGGCGGCGCGGCACAGACCAAGATTATCAAGAAACTTGGTGGCGGCGTGCGGCTTGCGTTGGCGCAGTATCGTGAACTCGCGGCATTTTCGCAGTTTGCCTCGGATCTTGACGAAGCCACTCGAAAGCAGCTCGAACGCGGCCAGCGGGTAACCGAATTGATGAAGCAAAAGCAATACTCGCCATTATCGGTAGCCGAGATGGGCGTTTCCCTGTACGCGGCTAACGAGGGTTATCTGGACGACGTTGATCTCAAAAAAATCGTGCCCTTCGAAGAAGCGTTGCACGCACACGTGAAGTCGAAAAATAGTGATTTGCTGGAGTCTATTAATGCCACTGGTGACTACAATGATGAGATTGCAGGCAAGCTCGCTGCAGCCATCGAAGACTTTAAAGCTAACGGCGTCTACTAAGAGTATCGACTAATGGCTGGCGGCAAAGAAATAAAGACCAAGATCACGAGTATTCAAAATACTCAAAAGATCACCAAGGCCATGGAAATGGTGGCGGCGAGCAAGATGCGCCGTGCCCAGGATCAAATGTTCGCGACCCGGCCCTATGCACAAAGAATGGCCACGTTGGTCAGCCATATTGCCAGTTCCCACCCCGAGTATAAGCACCCTTTCCTGATCGATAGACCGATAAAGCGAGCCGGTGTCATTGCTATTTCGACCGACCGTGGCCTTTGTGGTGGTTTGAATACGAATGTGTTCAAGAGGTCATTGGACAAAATTGGCGAACTGGACAAACAGGGTATCGAAATCGAAGTGGTCACCTTCGGTGGTAAAGCGCTCAGCTTTTACAAGCGAATCGGTGCCAGGGTGGTTGCCGAGGCGAGTCATATCGGTGACAGGCCAGAAATGGCTTCTATTATTGGACCGGTACAGGTATTACTGAAAAATTATGCCGATGGTGAAATAGACGCAATCTACCTGATTAGCAACGAGTTTGTTAATACCATGACCCAGGAACCAAAGATTACCCAGCTGGTTCCGGTTGTACCCTCGGAGGATACCGAACTCAAACATTACTGGGATTACATCTATGAACCCGGTTCGAAAGAAGTGCTTGATAATGTCCTGGATCGTTATATCGAGTCTCTGGTCTATCAGGCAGTGGTTGAAAATGTTGCCTGCGAAATGGCTGCACGCATGCTGGCGATGAAGAATGCGACCGACAATGCGGGCGATATGATCGACGAGCTTCAATTAATCTACAATCGCGAACGTCAGGCGAGCATCACTCAGGAAATCAGTGAGATCGTCGGTGGCGCGGCCGCGGTTTAAAACAAACGTAATAGAATTAAGAGGATTGACACATGAGTACAGGTAACATCGTGGAAGTAATCGGCGCTGTCGTCGACGTAGAGTTTCCTCGAGACTCTGTCCCCAGGGTTTACGATGCACTTAACATCGCCGACGCCGGTAACTTGACCCTGGAAGTCCAGCAGCAACTGGGTGACGGAATCGTGCGTACGATTGCGATGGGTGCGTCGGAAGGGCTACGCAGAGGCCTGGAAGTCTCTAATTCCGGCCAACCCATTACCGTACCCGTAGGCCAGCAAACCCTGGGCCGTATTATGGACGTGCTGGGAAACCCGATTGATGAAAAAGGTGATATTGGTGAAGAAAAGCGTATGCCGATCCATCGTATCCCACCGAGTTACGACGAGCAGGCAACAGCTACCGAGATTCTCGAAACCGGCATCAAGGTAATCGACCTGGTAATGCCGATTGTTAAGGGTGGTAAGATTGGCCTGTTCGGTGGGGCCGGTGTTGGCAAGACCGTAACCCTGATGGAATTGATTCGTAACATCGCGGTAGAGCACTCGGGCTTCTCGGTATTTGCCGGTGTTGGTGAAAGAACCCGTGAGGGCAACGACTTTTACCACGAAATGACAGATGGCGGTGTACTCGACAAGGTCGCGCTGGTGTACGGACAGATGAATGAGCCTCCTGGAAACCGCCTGCGCGTGGCTTTGTCAGGTTTAACCATGGCCGAACATTTCCGTGACGAAGGCCGTGACGTCCTCATGTTCGTCGACAATATTTATCGCTATACCCTGGCAGGGACCGAAGTATCGGCACTGTTGGGCCGTATGCCGTCGGCGGTTGGTTACCAGCCTACCCTGGCGGAAGAAATGGGTGTCCTGCAGGAACGTATTACTTCAACCAAGACCGGTTCTATCACCTCGTTCCAGGCGGTATACGTTCCGGCGGACGATTTAACCGACCCATCCCCGGCAACCACTTTTGCGCACCTTGACGCGACCCTGGTACTGTCCCGCCAGGTTGCGGAACAGGGTATCTACCCGGCGGTTGATCCGCTCGACTCGACCTCTCGTATTCTCGACCCGAACGTCGTCGGCAGCGAGCATTACGATGTCGCACGCGAGGTTCAGGGTACCCTGCAACGTTATAAAGAGCTAAAGGATATTATTGCGATTCTCGGCATGGATGAATTGTCGGAAGAAGATAAGCTCGTGGTGAATCGCGCTCGAAAAATAGCACGCTTTTTGTCGCAGCCCTTCTTCGTTGCCGAAGTGTTTACCGGATCGCCGGGCAAATATGTAAGCCTGAAAGACACTATTTCCGGGTTCAAGTCGATTCTGGACGGTGATATGGATCAGTATCCCGAACAGGCTTTTTACATGGTTGGCGGCATCGAAGAAGTTCCCGAAAAAGCGAAAGAACTGTAAGGCAAAATCGCATGGCTAATACCATAAAGGTCGATATCGTAAGTGCCGAAGAGCAAATCTTCTCTGGTGAGGCGTACATGGTATATGCGCCCGCGGTAATGGGTGAAGTAGGTATAGCCCCACGCCATACGCCGCTTATATCGCCGTTGAAACCCGGTGAGATAAGACTCGATATGGGCGACGGCAAGGAGGAATTCTTCTTTATTTCCGGGGGCATTCTTGAAGTACAGCCGCACATGGTAACGGTACTCTCAGATACCGCAATTCGTGCGGCTGACCTCAACGAGGCAGCAGCGCTGGAAGCCAAGAAACGTGCCGAAGCGGCTCTCGCAGATCAGCAGTCTGACCTCGATGTTGCCAAGGCCCGGGCTGAAATTGCCGCCGCTGCCGCACAGATTGCGGCGATACAAAAGTTGAGAAAGAGATAATCCATAAACTGCACAGTGTGACCAGGTTCGAAAAAGGAGGCATTAGCCTCCTTTTTTTTTGATGTTGGTTTACAATAGTCGCAGAATCAGTGACCGCTACAGGAAGGGCAATGCCACTTAGTATTATTATTCTCGCTGCTGGGCAGGGTACGCGCATGAAATCAGCGCGACCCAAGGTTATTCACCCGGTTGCCGGCAGACCTATGTTACAACATGTCGTCGACACTAGCCTGTTACTCAAACCTGAGCAGGTGATAGTTGTAGTCGGTCATCAGTCAGAACAGGTACGCCAGCTAATCAATGGCGAGGGACTGATTTTTGTTGAGCAAACACAGCAACTGGGCACTGGGCACGCGGTCGTACAGTGCCTGGGCGAACTCAATGAGGGAAATGATGTCCTCGTCCTGTACGGTGATGTTCCTTTAATTAAAGCTGAAACCCTGCAAGGATTACTAAGTGATACTGAGGGCTCAAGCATTGGAATTCTAAGCTTTGTCCCTGTGAATGCGCATGGTTATGGTCGAATCCTGCGAGATGAAGATGATAGCGTTAAAGCTATCGTCGAAGAAAAAGATGCAAGCAGCGAAGAGAAAAATATTCGTGAATCGAATTCAGGCATATTGTTTATGAATGGCGCAAATCTCCACTCTCTAATCGAAAAACTGGACGATGATAATACCCAGTCGGAGTTTTATTTGACCGATGTGGTCAGGCATGCGGTCAACGCTAATTTGAATGTCTCGGCAACTATCTGTGCCAGTGCAGAAGAGGTATCCGGGGTAAACAACCAGGCTCAGCTCGCAGAGGTGGAACGGATTTATGCGCGCCGACAGGCTGATAAACTGATGCTGGAAGGGGTTAAATTATACGATCCAGATCGCATCGATGTACGCGGTAATTTACAGGTTGGGACCGATGTCGAGATTGACGTCAATTGTATATTTGAAGGCGATGTGACGTTAGCTGATAATGTTCGAATAGGCGCCAATTGTGTAATTCGTAATTCCAAGATTGGTACTGGCAGCATTATTTTGCCGATGACAACAATCGACGAAGCAATAACTGGATCTCGGGTTTCGATTGGTCCATATGCGAGGATCAGGCCAGGAACCGAATGTGACGATGGCGTAAAGATTGGAAACTTCGTCGAAATCAAGAAAGCTAAAATTGGCGCGGGCAGCAAAGTCAATCATTTGAGCTATATTGGTGATACAGATATGGGCAGTGGTGTGAACATAGGCGCCGGTACCATTACCTGCAATTACGATGGGTTTAATAAATTTAAGACCATTATAGAAGACGATGTATTCGTTGGCTCGGATACGCAACTGGTCGCGCCCGTCACGATTGCGAGGGGCAGCACGATCGGTGCGGGATCGACAATAACCAGGGATACGCCAGCGCACAAGTTGACCCTGTCGAGACCTAAACAGGTGACCCTGGAAAGTTGGAAAAAACCGACCAGGAAAAAATGAAATAGAAAAGAAAAGTCAGAAAATTAGAGCCGAAAAATTAGAGCCAGAAAATTAGAGAATAAGTAAATGTGTGGAATTGTTGGCGCCCTCGCGCAAAGAGATGTGAGTTCAATCCTGCTGGAAGGCTTACGCCGCCTGGAATACCGGGGATATGATTCGGCTGGAATTGCGGTTATCAATGAGCAAGGACTGGAACGCTTCAGGGCTCTGGGAAAGGTAAAGCAGTTAACCGATCGGGTTCCGCAGGATCAGGCTGGCAAGATCGGCATAGCGCATACGCGCTGGGCTACTCATGGCGAACCATCCGAGATCAACGCACACCCGCATTTTTCGAGAGACCGCATCGCTGTAGTACATAACGGAATTATCGAAAATTACAGAGAGATTCGTGAAAATCTGCTCGCTTCGGGCTATGAGTTTACCTCTGAAACTGATACCGAGGTGATAGCCCATCTGATAGAAAGCCACTACCAGGGTGATTTATTCGAGGCAGTAAAAAAAGCGGCAGACCAGCTCCGGGGGGCTTTTTCTCTCGGTATTATCGCTACAGATAACCCCCGAGAACTGGTTGCATGCCGTAGAGGTAGCCCGTTGGTACTAGGTCTTGGTATCCATGAGAATTTTGTCGCCTCGGACGTTTCGGCATTACTGCCGGTCACGAATCGATTCATATACCTCGACGAGGGAGATTTTGTCGTACTCAATGATGAAGGCTATGCACTCTATGACGTGGCGGGCAAGTCAAAACATCTGGAAATCAATATTAGCGAGCTGAGCGCAGACTCGGCAAATAAAGGCAATTATCGCCATTACATGCAAAAGGAAATCCATGAGCAGGCACGTGCTATCACAGATTGCCTGGAAGGCCGAATAAATTCAACGACGGTGCTAGATTCGATCTTTGGGGTTAAGTCAGAAGCAATATTCACTCAACTTCAGAATATCCAGATCGTCGCCTGTGGCACCAGTTATCATGCGGGGTTTGTCGCCAAATACTGGATCGAAGCATTACTCGGTATACCCTGCCAGATCGAAGTGGCTAGCGAATTCCGTTACAGGAAATCGGTAGTACCGAAGCATACACTGTTTGTGACCCTGTCACAGTCGGGTGAAACGGCAGATACCCTGGCTGCATTACGAAACCTGTCGAGCGATAACTACTGTGGTTCGCTAAGTATTTGCAATGTGCCCGAATCGCCGCTGGTACGTGAATCCCTTCTGGTTTTAATGACACGAGCCGGTCCCGAAATAGGTGTGGCTTCAACCAAGGCGTTTACCACTCAACTGGTGTCGATGCTGCTACTGGTGATTGCGATAGGCAAGCTGCGCAATCTGGAACAAGACGTGATTGCTTCAATCGTCAAGGAATTAATCGAATTACCGCGCCATGTTGAAGAGTTGTTGCGACTGGATGCGCAAATTGAAAAGATCGCGGAGGATTTCGTCGACAAGCAGAATGCCCTGTTTCTGGGCAGGGGTGAGCATTATCCAATCGCGATGGAAGGTGCGCTCAAGTTGAAAGAAATATCTTATATCCATGCCGAGGCCTATCCTGCCGGTGAATTGAAGCATGGCCCACTGGCACTGGTCGATTCTGAAATGCCGGTTATCGTCGTCACCCCGAATGATGAGTTGCTGGAAAAATTGCAGTCCAATATGCAGGAAGTCAAAGCTCGCGGTGGAAAGTTATACGTATTTGCTCATCAGGGCGCTAAACTTGACGAAGAAAGCGACGATGTTGTCGTCGAAATGAATTGCGAAACTAGCTGGGTGACACCGATCCTGTCAACTATCCCATTACAATTGCTAAGCTACCATGTCGCCGTATTGAGAGGTACCGATGTTGACCAGCCACGTAATCTGGCGAAGTCGGTTACGGTAGAGTAACACCGCGAACACTAGCCCGCATTTCTCACCACCCTTCTACTGCGACGACGCTATGCAGCACCCTGCATGACTTTAGCTCGGTCAGAGCGCTCAACATAGTGTCGACTATGCCTGCCCACTCTTCAGTCGCAAAAGACATGCAGGGCACAGCCTTTCGCCGTCTCGCAACGAACGGTGGTGAGAAATGTGGGCTAAATTTATCAGTGTGGGCGGGCGCCGTCGCTATTGATGTAAATCTTTTTGAAGCTGAGTCAGGTTTTCCCGCCAGGAAAATGCTTCACTAGACAGATTGATCACTTCAATGAGTTTCGAAACGCTCATAAAATCAAAACTTTTCTCGACCTCCGGCAGGTTATTGGCTAAAAATTCAATGGTAGGACTATGGGGATGGCCGATTGCGATCGCGAAGCCCTGCTCTTGCGCTTTTCGTAACCAGATATGAAACTGTAAACGAATCGATTCAACATTGCTGTAGTCGTTATCAAGAAACACGTCCCGGGAAATCGAATCGAGGCCAGAATTCAGTGCCACGTGCTGTGCGACGCTGCGAGGGGTGGTGAGGCTGTCGAGAAAATAGAGATTAGAATTATAAGATCGGATGCTATCCATAATCGGGCGCATAAAATAGTCGATTTCGGTTAAATGGCTGCCCATATGATTGTTGATGCCTTTGATGTTGGGCATCTCAGCTAACATGGTGTGCAGGTTTACTACGAGTTGATCCTCATTCATCGATTCATTGAGGGCATTCGGTTCTCTGGCTGCTAATACGCTGGACGATTGTAGTGGGAGATGAAGGATAGTTTCCTTATCCATTTCGTTGGCCAGGCTTGCCAGCCTTTTGCTGTAGGTGGCGTCGGGGATTATGGCGTAGGTATGATCCCCCTCGAGATCGATCGCAGCCTGACCCTTGCTCAGGGAATAACCCAGATCATCGATAACCAGCGATAAAATGGGCTTTTGATCTGCGTTTGCGACTGCTGCCAGGATCAGGCAGAAAAGCGGGGTAATTAAAAATCGCCGGCCCCTGGCCCGGTAGTTAGCTGCTTTCAAGCTGACTCATGATGTGCAGGCCTTTAAGAAGATTCAGCGCTTCGTAAAGCTGGAAGTCGGTTTCGGCCAGTTTTTCCGATCCTGGTTTGTCTTTGGCATCGCTTTCAGGAGATTCACCATTTGGGTTGCTCAGGCGGCCATCAAGGTCTTTTTCTGAAAATGAAGCTCTTTCTTTTGTATCATTGGCTGAAATCTTCAAAGTGCTCAGCGTGATATCAGGAACAATACCCTTGGCCTGAATTGAGCGTCCATTAGGCGTAAAATAACGCGCCGTGGTCAGTTTCACGGCCGATCCATTGCGTAATTCCTGGATAGTCTGAACCGAACCCTTACCAAATGATTTGGTGCCCATGATTATTGCACGGTTGTGGTCCTGCATTGCCCCAGCGACAATTTCTGATGCCGATGCCGATCCGCCATTAATTAAAACCACCAGCGGCGCACCATTCAGGCTGTCGCCTGGAGTTGCGAGGTATTTATGGCTTGAATCTTCGATTCTGCCTTCGGTATAGACAATCATTCCGTTTTCAATAAAAGCATCGGAAACGCCAACCGCGCCATTTAGTACGCCGCCCGGGTTATTGCGTAGATCAAGAATCATACCTTGCAGGGTATTTTCTTTTTGCAAGTCAGAGATTGCTTTTAGCAGGTCGGTGGTAGTGCGTGACTGGAAATTGGTAATGCGGACGTAACCGTAACCTGGTTCCAGCATTCGGTTTTTGACGCTTTTAACACGAATGATTTCTCGTGTAATGGTTATCTCCAGGGGTTTAGATTCGCCTTCTCTAACTATGGTCAGTTTTATGTCTGTATTCGGTTTGCCACGCATAATCTTGACGGCGTCGTTAAGAGTCATGCCCTTGACCTGTTTGTCGTCAAGCATGATGATAAGGTCACTGGCCTGAACACCAGCGCGTGCCGCGGGTGTATCGTCTATCGGTGAGATAACCTTGACGAACCCGTTTTCCATGCCAACTTCGATTCCCAGTCCACCGAATTGTCCGGTAGTGCCGATTTTCAGGTCGCTGAATTCGCTAGTATTCAAATACGATGAGTGTGGATCCAGACCACTGAGCATTCCCCTGATGGCATCTTCAATCAGGCTTTTGTCGTCGACTCCCTCGACATAGTCGGATTTGATACGGGAAAAAACCTCGGTAAAGGCCTGCAGTTCCTCGAATGGAATATCCTGGTCTTCTTTCAGCGCATAAACGCTATGCCCGATAGCCAGTGAAAGACCGAGCACTATACCTACAATAAAGTAGGTTGATTTTCGTAAATTGTTAAGCATTAATTTCTCCGCATGCTGTGCGCTTATTGTAGACCAGATTTAAGTCAAGAAGTTGTAAACTATTGGTAACTTCATGAATAATCTTAAGATGGCTCCGAAAAACCTGCAATCAAGTGTGCAGTTAACGCTTGATCAGGAATCGAACCTGTTACCGGTCTTGCACCATCGTGTTGGGTTTTGTGGTTTACCCTTTTTTCTAATTTCGAAATACAAACCGGGCTTTTGCTGTCCGCCACTGCTGCCAATACTACCGATTATATCACCGGACTCAACCCATTCCCCGGCCGATTTAAATAATGATTCATTGTGGCCGTAGAGTGAAAGGTAGGAATTGCCATGGTCAATGATGATTAAATAACCAAATCCTCGAAACCAGTCGGCGAAAGCGACGCGACCATGCGAGACTGCCCTGACATGATTACCCGCCGGCGCATAGATCATAATACCTTGCCAAAGCAGGTTGGAAGGTCGTTTTTGTCGGCCGAAGAGTTTATCGACCTTGCCGTCAACCGGCCACGCCAGTTGCCCCCTTAGCCTGGCGAAAGCCCTTCTATCTACATTCGGGTCTGGTATCTCGACTAAAATTTCCTGAATCGAACTAATTAGTTCCTGCAGTTGTGAAGCCTCGTCTTCCAGACGTACCAGATCCCCGCCCTGTTTTTTAATTTGCCGGTTTAGCGAGCTAATGATCTGTTCTCGTTTGGCCTTGTCTTTCTCGAGCTGGGCCTTTTGATTTTTTAACAATTGATGGCTATTTTCGAGCTCTAGTCTGGCTTTGTTGATGCTCGCCTCGGTTTCGAGAATCTTATTGATATTAATCTTTACGGTTTCAATCAGGTTGGCACGGGCCTCAGAAAAATACTGGTAGTACACCAGATTGCGTTGCAATTCCCCTGGATTTTCAGGCGAAAAAAGCAGCTTAAGTTTCTCCTGTTTGCCCAGGGTGAATGCCGTATAAACCTGTTGGGCGAGAATGTCATTTTCCTGGAGGAGTTGCCGCTGTTGTTTACTACGTGATTTTTTCAGTTTTTTAATTTCAGCGCGCCTGGTATCAATCTTCTTTTTTGAGTCCCGGACCTTACGGCTGATGGTTGCGAAATTAAATTCAATGTTTTTTAGCTGTTTGGTGTATTGGGACTTACTATCTTCCTTAACATCGATAGCCTGTTTCAGACTTCCAATCTTTTCCTGCAGTGCTTTGAGTTCTCCCTGTTTCTGGGTTTTTTCGCTGGCGTAGGCCGAAAGCGCAAACCAACTGCAGCCAAGCACAGTAATGATCAGGAGTCGGGTGAAGGGAGTGACATATCTGGCGTTCATGATGGTTAAATTCGGGCCAGCCAATACACTTTATCGGGAGTGTGTTTCATGTCCTGAAATCATACTGGAATCGATCCGCATTGGCGAACCGAAGTAGTGGTCTAACAACTAAGGTATGATGATCGGGAACTCTATGGACAATCTTTTTGGATTCGATCATAATTAAACGCTAATATTATTGTTTGGTTATAAAGCACAAATGAAGCCTGATTTGATTAAGTCGATCGACGCATCACAATTACTCGCCCGCGAAGAAGATATCGAGATTGCCTCGCGCTCGCTGAAGGCAATGTCACACCCATTACGCCTGAAAATTCTTTGTACACTCGGCGGTCAGGAAATCAGTGTTCAGGACATAGTTGACAATGTTGGTACATCGCAAAGTAATATTTCACAACACCTCGCGATTTTACGCGATAAGGGTATACTTGCGTCGCGCAAAGATGCCAATCGAGTTTATTATCGTGTCGGTGATGCCCGCACACTGCGCCTGATTAGCATGATGCAAGAAGTATTTTGCTCGCCCACGTAGTCATTAATTTCTAAATTACCTGCCCCGATTAGATTATGTTTACCCAAATCACTGAATTTTCAACAAATCATACCTTGTTGGTAGTTGCTTTTATCGCCTTGCTGGTTGCTTTGTTTTTCAACGAGTTTCGGCAGGCTACACAGAAATCTACCAGCCTGACGCCGGCAGGTGCGATTCAGTTGATAAACAATGAAGAGGTAACCTTGCTTGATGTACGTGAATCTGCCGAAACCGTGAATGGCAAGATCGCAAAAGCGGTCCAGATTCCGGTGAGTTCAATCAATCAAAGGATAGGTGAGCTGGATAAATTCAAGGACAAAAATATTATTGTTTATTGCAAAAATGGCAGCCGTGCTGGTATTGCCTGCAGAGCCTTGAGCAAAGCAGGATTTGATAATGTTTTTAACCTGAATGGTGGTATAACCGCCTGGCAGGAGGCCCATCTTCCAGTTAGCCGCAAATAACCGGGCGGCACAGATAACTAGCTAACGGACATACTGACCACCAATGGTTGTCAGTTTCCATGCGATCCACTTATATTTAAAGAGTATTCAAAACAATGGCAGAAGAGAAAACCCAACAACCCAATTTTTCGATTCAGAAACTATATGTTAAGGATGTATCCTATGAGTCTCCCGATACCCCTGAAACCTTTAAATTCACCAAATGGGATCCTAAAATTGAACTCAATTTGAATAATGCCCATAGTAAAATTGACGATAATATGTACGAGGCAATCCTGACTGTCACCGCGACGGTGACGCATGAAGATAAGGTCGCATACCTGATCGAAGTACAGCAGGCGGGCATATTCGCTATCGTTGGATTTAACGAAAATGATCAAAATTATCTTCTGGGCAGCCAGTGTATGAATATTTTGTTTCCCTATGCGAGGGAAGCAATTTCTGATCTAAGCACCCGTGGCGGGTTTCCGCCATTGATACTTGCACCGGTTAATTTTGACGCCCTTTACCAACAGCATATGCAGCAAAAAACAACCAATCAACCGGATTCTGCAGCACAGGCTACCGAAATGGAGCAGGATAGCGAAAAGCCGGGTGCGGAAAACACCAGGCATTAAGGACCATATATGCAAACCAGGGTCGCGGTATTCGGTGCAGGTTCCTGGGGCACGGCGCTGGCGATTCAACTCGCGCGAAATGACATTCAGGTTAATCTTTGGGGGCATGAAGCCAGTCATATCGAAAAGCTTGTACGCCAGCGTGAAAATGAGACTTATCTACCAGGCATTGAGTTAAACTCCAAAATTCACCCCGTCTCCTCTGTAGAAACATGCCTGCAGGACGCACAGGTAATCCTGATTGCAATTCCCAGTAAGGCGTTCAGGGGTTTCCTGCAATTGTTAAAACCCGTCCTGGCGCCACATATCAGCATTTTCTGGGCGAGCAAGGGGTTTGAAATTGAAACCGGCAAACTAATGCACCAGCTGGTTACCGAGGAGTTGCCCGGACATCACTATGGTGTTATCTCAGGCCCGACATTTGCCGGTGAGGTGGCCAACGGCATGCCTGCAGCCATTACCTGTGCTGGTGATGATGATTCATCAACTGCATTTTTAGCCGGTCTATTACACGGAAGCCGTTTTCGCTGTTATACCTCCAGTGATGTCGTCGGCGTTGAGCTTGGCGGCGCGCTAAAAAATATCCTCGCAATAGCAGTCGGCATTGCCGATGGACTGGGGTTTGGCGCCAATACGCGTGCGGCACTGATAACACGTGGTTTATCCGAGATGATGCGTTTAGGTAAAATACTCGGAGCGCGAGAAGAGACTTTGATGGGATTGGCTGGTCTTGGCGACCTGATTCTCACCTGCACAGACGATCAGAGTAGAAATCGGCGATTCGGGCTTGCCATCGGCAGGGGAATGTCGGTAGAAGAAGCGGAAATAGTGGTTGGCCAGACCGTAGAAGGACTTCGGGCCGCCCGTGCCGTTTTCAAGATGTCACAGGATCAGGGTCTCGAATTACCGATTATGGAGCAGGTTTACCAGGTACTTTATAAAGGGGTATCTCCGCTAGATGCGGTCAAATTGCTCGAAAATCGGCCGCAACGAGCCGAATGGGTCGACTAACTGACGCCAGATGCAACAAAATATTTGGTAAATTTCATATATTCAATTAAAACCCTGCTGCCGCCAGGCCTCATAAACGGCTATCGACACGGTGTTTGACAAATTAAGGCTTCGCGAACTCGCGCGCATTGGAATCCTGAGTTTTTTGTCACTGTCCAGTGAATTGAGTATTCCGGCCGGTAATCCACGGCTTTCAGGACCAAATAACAGGCTATCTTGCGGATTGAATCTCGCCTCTGCGTAAGACCGTTCTGCTTTAGTGGTAAATGCATATAACTGATTGATATTTGAAGATTTTTCATAATCTTCAAATGATCGATAACAGCGCACCTCCGCCCACTCAAGATAGTCCAGCCCGGCTCTGCGCAGCAACTTGTCATCTAGTTGGAAACCCATGGGTTCGATCAAATGTAATCGGCATCCGGTATTCGCCGCAAGTCGAATAATATTGCCCGTGTTAGGGGGTATCTCAGGCTCAAAAAGTACGATGTTGAACATTATTTCACTAATTCGGACAATTGACTTGAAATATAGCATTTGTAAGCTAAAATTTGTAGCAATCCCAATAAGTTATGGTTCTTTCCTTAAGAAAACTCTAGGATATAGAGCAACCATAACGGTTAAGTGCGGGACGCTAGAATAATTTAAAGCAATCGAGTGGGAGAATATGGTTAGCCTGTTTTCAGCGGCAAAGCAAGATAAACAGATCGGGGTAGATTTCCTGCCTGACGGCGTTGCTGTTGTACGGGTTCAGTCAGGAAAGAAGCAACCGGGACGCATCATCAGCAGCGAATACCTGCCCTCAGTCGGGCAGAAAGCCCAGGTTGAGGTCCTGCAGCACTGGGTGCATGACAATCATTTAGAAAAATCCCCCTGTATCTGCCTGGTAGCCATTGAAGACTGCGATACCCATCAGGTTGAGAAGCCCGATGTTGATGAAGCCGAATTAAACCAGGCGCTAACCTGGAGAATCAAGGATTTGATTGATTACGACATCGGTTCTGCCGTGGTCGACAGCTATCCGATGCCAGATTCGAATAAAAACAATATGCCCCAGGTCAATGTGGTATCCGCCCACGAGTCGGTGATTGGCTCCTATGTAGACAGTATTAAATCAACGGGACTAAACCTTGAGGCGATAGATATTCACGACCTGGTTGGTAAGAACCTGGCCTGTATTCAGCAAGGGGCAGGACAAACCCAGGCGATTCTTTCCCTGGTAGAAAATACTGGCCTGTTGAGTATCTTTCACGATACCGATTTATACGTTTCGCGTGACTTCAAAATTGGCATCAATCAGATCGTGCAGACTAGTAACGAAGACCAGGACGCTTATGATTCATTGCTGCTGGAAATTCAACGCTCGCTGGATTATTTCGAGGGCTTTTATAACCATGGATCGGTTTCCAGCATGCTGATTTATCCCCGGCTGCCAGCCACCGAAAAAATGGTGGTCTACCTGCAAAACGCTACCAGTTTTGAGATTGACTTTGTTGCATTTGACGAAGCGCAATCTGATGCGAACCCCCCAGGTCTTGAGCCGCATTGCTTTCATGCTTATTGTGCGGCATTGCGCGGGGTGTCCCAGTGATACAGCAGCAGATCAATTTGTACGATGAGCGCTTCAAGGAAAAGAAACTACTCTTCTCTGCGGCCCAGGTGGCTAGTATCTTATTGGTGCTGTTGTTAGGCATGGGCGGCTGGTCATATAAGATTCAGACCAGCCTGGCTCAGGCGAAACAGGAAAATACAATGGTCAAGGCCAGTCGCCAAAAATTAACCAATGAATTAAACATGGCGAGTACCGAGCTTACCAAACTATTAGCAGATAGCCGCATCGATGAGAAGATTTCGAGTGTATCGAAAGCAGTCAATGCACGAAAAAAAATACTGGTTTTCGTCAGCGCAAATCAGTTCGGATCAGGCCAGGGATTTTCTTCCTACCTGGAGGCCCTGTCTGAACTGCATGTCGACAATGTCTGGCTAGACGAAATTTCACTGGCTGAAAATTACGTCAAAATTCGTGGTAGCGCCCTGAATGCCGAGTTAGTCCCCGAATATTTTGGTCGATTTGGCGAGCAGGCAATTTTTCAGGGTAATCGATTTAATGTTTTTAATGTAACTCGCAAACAAGATACGGACTGGAAAGTGGATTTCGAAATTGCCACCGACGAGACTATTAATGAATAATTCATTGAAAATATCGGCACTGGAGACGGCGGCACAAAATTTTAATGCCCTCACGTTAAGGGAGCGGGTCCTGTTTGTCTTCACCATCCTGGTCTCGATCTCTGTTGTGTGGTGGTATTTCTACGTCGAGCCAATGCAGCTTAAGACTAAATCCCTGGTCAAAGAAAATAATAGAATCAGCAATGAAATTGTAATCACGCGCAGAACCATAAATGATATTCGAAGCAGGATTGCGCAAGGCGTGGACCAGGATAAAACCCGAAAACTGGCACAACTTGAGCTTGCGCTGGAAGCGGTGGATGAACGTTTGCGACTCAAAACAATAGAGTTGATTGACCCCGAGCAGATGTTTCAATTAATGACCCGTCTTGTTTACAAGGAATCTAAATTGAAATTGCTCAGCCTAAAAAGGCGCGAGGTAAAACAGGCAATAACGCCGAGTGAAAATCAGCCGGACGAAGCTGGCATATACAGACATGTGCTCGAGGTTAAATTCTCTGGTAAATTTCTGGATATACTGAAATATATGCAATCGCTTGAAAAACTCGACTGGAAATTAATTTGGGATGAAATAGAAATTATTACGGATGAATATCCACGTATCACAGTCAAGGTAGTGATTTCGACCTTAAGTACGCGCAAGGAATGGGTCGGTGTTTAGGCTGCTTCTAAATATTTGCTTTCTCCCTGGCACTGGAGCAAATCATGCTCGCGACCGCAAGATTGGCATAGTCACTATTGCCTCGCTTCTGGTGCTGCAGTTCGGCCCTGGACAGGCCGCCGAAATCAAGGACCCAATGCGGCCGCCGGAATATGCGCTGCAAAAATTTCGTCTGGGAAAATATAAAAATTCGACTAAACCGGTGATAGCGGTAAAAATGCCCGAAGTCAAATCAATGAAGCTGACTTCAATTATATATTCACCGACTCGCAAGATAGCGATTATTGATGATCAGATGCTGAGCGTGGGTGGTATTATCAATGGTGCAAAGCTTGTCAGAATAGACAAACATGGCGCTCGTCTGGTTCGAAAAGGAAAAGTGATTCATTTGCGTTTGCCCGATGATTTGACCGCGGTTAAGAAAACTCTTGTTGAGAGTGATACATGATTAGGCCCCTTTTACTGATTCTATGCCTGTTATTTCTGGTGTCATGTGCGCCAAAAAATGTGGTAGAAAATACAAAACAAACCACGCAAAGCATTGCCGACGCAATGACAGAAGCTGGTGCGGTAATCATTGCCGATAACGAAGCGCCTTCGGACGATATTCTTGATGAACTGCTTCCAGGTAGTGGTATTGGCGTACCTGGCCTCATCGAAGATATTAAACAGGAAACCGCGTTCGATATGTCGGTTTCAAATGCCCCTGCAAAGTTATTTTTCATGAGTCTGGTTAGAGATACTGATATCAACATGGTGGTTCACCCCAGTGTCGAGGGTGAAATATCCCTGGATCTCAAAAATGTAACTGTGCGAGAGGTATTGGCCCTGACTCGTGAAGTTTATGGGTATGAATTTAAGGAATCCAACTCTGGATTTATAGTTTTACCGGCAAAAATTCAGTCAAAGATTTTTACCGTGGATTACCTGAATGTGAATCGCAAGGGCGAGTCACTTATGTGGGTTAACTCGGGCCAGGTGAGTAGTACTGAGGTCCGGGATAATTCTGGCATCGGTTCGTCAACGACGAAGACGAGATCGGATAACACCCAGTCGAGTAGCATAAACACTTCCATTACTTCCAACTTCTGGTTTGATTTACGCCAGACATTGATAATGATTATCGGTGAAGGAAAGGATCGCTCGGTAATTGTTGACCCCAATTCCGGTCTCGTCGTGGTCCGTGCAATGCCGGGAGAATTGCGCGATGTTGAAGACTACCTGAGTCACGCCCAGGATAATTTACAACGCCAGGTTATTCTCGAGGCCAAGATTATTGAGGTCGTGTTGAATGATAGTTTCCAGTCTGGCATCGACTGGAAGGCATTATCTTCAAGCGGTGAGGTAGGGGCACTTACGACAGGTGTTCTCAATGACCGAAACATAATACTTGATGGCGGCCTGTTTGAAAATATTCAAATACCTAAAAATTCTGACACCACCAATATGTTTGCGGTAGGTGTAGATACCGCCGATTTCACCGGCCTGATACGCTTGTTGAGTACCCAGGGTGAGGTGCAGGTGCTTTCCAGTCCTCGAGTTTCTACAGTTAATAATCAAAAAGCGGTGATAAAAGTTGGTACGGATGAATTCTTTGTAACCGATGTATCGAGCAACTCAAACGCAAATATATCTGGAACCACTTTTAGCCCGGATATTACCCTGACCCCATTTTTTTCGGGTATTGCGCTTGATGTGACACCGCAAATCAGCGAAGACGGTCATATTATTTTACATATGCATCCAAGCATTAGTGATGTCCAGGATCAGAACAAGGAGATTCTCCTCGGTGAAACACAGCTGGTGCTGCCTCTGGCGCTAAGCACGATACGAGAGTCGGACTCTGTTGTCAGGGCGCAAAGCGGACAGGTAATAGTAGTGGGTGGATTGATGGAAAATATTAGCCAGGATGAGGACGCAGGTCTGCCAGGCGTAAGCGATGTTCCGGGTGTAGGAGTGCTGTTTAAACAGCAGAACCAGCAAAATAGACGAACTGAACTGGTAATTCTACTGAGGCCATTAGTAGTAGATACAAATAAAACCTGGTCAAAATATATCAACAAGAGCGCCGGCAGGATTGAAAAGTTGAAATACGATACCGAAGGTGAGTAATGTACGAACAATACTATGGCCTGTCCGAAAAACCTTTCAGTTTAACGCCTGATACTGATTTTTTTTACCAGAGTATTACCCACCAGGAGGCGCTCAACGTGCTACTGGTGGCAATCAGGTCCGGTGATGGATTCATCAAGGTGACCGGTGAAGTCGGTACCGGCAAAACCCTGATTTGCCGTAAGCTACTCGACGCCCTCGATACAGAATACAATACTGTTTACATCCCGAATCCCTATATGAGTTGCAATGCTTTGCTCGATGCAGTGGTGGCGGAAATGGGTATTAGCGATAAACTGGATAAAGAAAATTATCTCGCCTGCATCAATGAATACCTGATCGATTCGGCCCGGCAGTCAAAAACGACTGTGATCATCCTCGACGAGGCGCAGTCTTTGCCGGAAGAAAGCCTCGAAGCGATACGTCTGTTGAGCAATCTCGAAACTGAAAAGAAAAAACTGGTGCAAATTATACTTTTTGGCCAGCCCGAATTGGACGAAAAACTTGGCCGGAGTAGCATCCGCCAGTTGCAGCAACGAATTATGCATGCCTATCAATTGAAACCATTGAATCAATCATCGATTAACGCCTATATTCATCATCGTATTCGATCGGCAGGTTATACCGGTCCTGAACTGTTTGATGCGGCTGCCCAAAGCCTGTTATTCAAGATAAGCCACGGTGTACCACGGGTGATAAACGTGCTCTGCAACAAGGCGATGATGCTGTCCTATGCCAGCGGTGACTTTCATGTTCATAAAAGCCACATCGAGGCGGCCGCACTCGACAGCAAAGTTAGTGTGCCGGCCCAGTCTTCCTCTGGTCATAGTCATCACTATGGGCGGCAAATTGCGATGTTGAGTCTGGTAATCGCCGCGGTATTTATGGCGGGAAGTTTTCAGTGAGCATCATCAATAATGTGTTAAAAGACCTGGAAGCTCGACCCAGTCGGTTTGTGCCGATTGAAATTGCCTCGGTAGAGACAGCCGTTAGGGGTCAGGTCAAATCCACCAAAACACAGACAATTCTACTGGTGTTGGTTCTGTTGACGGGGGCGCTGGCTTACTGGTTTTTCCAGATACATCAGGATTCTGACGCATTTGTCAGCCAGGCTGAGGCGATTGTCGATACCCCTACTACTCCGGTACCCTTAGCCGCCGCGATCGAACCGGTTACTCCGGTTAACCAGATCATTGATTTACAGATTAGTGAATCCGCCGAAAATATGAGTCTCGAGTTTTCGTTACAGACGAAGGTGATTTCTTATCTGAAAGAACGTGGCGAAAACAGCTTTGTGTATTTCCTGAAAGATATTCGCAGTGAGATAGTAGCACCTGTGATTAACAATAACCGCTGGATTGAACAGCTCTCTATAAGCACCCTTGATGGAGGCATCGAGGTAAGCTTCCACACTGCCCCGGGAGTGCTGGTGGAAACACGGCAGCAGCCGGGGGGCGACACGCAAATATGGGCGATCAAGTTGAAGAAACCACCAGCACCGATAGTGGTGACAAAGGATGCTGAAACTCCGATCAAGACTGTAGTCGAGCCACCGTCAGTTAAACCCTTGCCAGCAATAACGGTCGATACCAATGTGGACCCTAAAATTGAAGTCGAAGCAGCCGAGCAACCAAAGGCGGTAAAACTTGATATTAAATCGAGTACCCCGGAGTTGACCGATAACGAGAAGTTACAAAAGGCCATCGATCTGCAAAAAAGACGACGCTGGCAGCAGGCGGAAACCGTATTGAAGTCATTAATTGATGGTACCGAAGATCTGGGTGCGCGTCAGAATTTGCTTTCGTTATACGAGTATCGGCAACAGGCGGGAAACTATTCGAGACTATTGCAGGAGTCTATCGATCTTTATCCACAGCAGCCAATATTCAAGACCAGATTTGCGCGCTCGCTGTACAAAACCGGTGACTATGCGGTGGTGATTGAATACCTGCAAAATACAGATAACGCGGACGCGATCCAGCTTGCCCTCATTGCCGCGAGTTATCAGCGCCTGGATCAACATGCAAAAGCGATCGAGTATTATCGGCAATCACTCGATAAAGAAAATCGGGATGCGAAAAACTGGATTGGTCTCGGTATATCACAGGAACACACGGCCCAGTTAAAAGATGCCCTGCGGTCGTATCGTATCGCAGCCAGGCTCGGCAATACTAGTGCTCGACTACAGGCGTTCGTCGAAAAACGGATCGGCCAGCTCGTCAAGGCTATCAACTGATGGCTTTTGCTAAAAAAATTCGGCTTGGCGATTTACTGGTTGAAAAAAACCTGATCACCGGGGACCAGTTGCAACTCGCGATAAGCGAGCAAAAGAAACTCGGCCGCAACCTCGGCAGCACTTTGGTCGAATTGGGTATGATCGACGAAAACAGCCTGCTCAACCTGGTATCCAGTCAGCTCGGAATACCGCTCATAGATTTTAATAACTACCATTATAGTGATGACGTCGCCAAGCTATTGCCCGAGGTAATAGCGCGGCGTTATCGTGCCATAGTGCTCGAGGACCGGGGTAAAGACTACCTGGTTGGCATGGTTGACCCTACCGATATTTATGCACTCGACGAAATCCAGGGCAAGCTCAGCAAGCCTGTCAGCCAGGCCATCGTACGTGAGGCCGCCCTGCTTGAAAATTTCGACCTGATCTATCGTCGTACCGAGGAAATTAGCGCACTCGCCGAAGAACTGGGGCAGGACTTATCCGAGAGCGGTGTCGATCTTGACGATTTGCTGCAGGTCGAGATGACCGATGCGCCGGTGGCAAAGTTGCTACGTTCTATCTTTGAGGATGCGGTGCAAATTGGTGCATCGGATATTCATATCGAACCCGATAAAAACGTCATTCGAATTCGCCAGCGTATCGACGGTGTGCTTTACGAGCAGGTAATGAAAGAAACGCAGATTGCACCGGCGGTGGTAGTGCGACTTAAACTCATGTCGAATTTAAATATTTCGGAAAAGCGTCTGCCGCAGGATGGTCGTTTCAACATGGTGGTTAAAAAGCGAGAAATCGATGTGCGTTTATCGACCATGCCGGTACAGTACGGTGAATCGGTGGTAATGCGCATACTCGACCAGACCAGGGGAGCACTGGATATCGAAAAACTGGGCATGCCAGCGGAGATGCTGCATCGATTCCGTAAGAATTTCCACCTTCCGAATGGCATGATCCTGGTGACCGGGCCGACCGGTAGCGGTAAGACAACTACCCTGTATGCAGCATTGAAAGAACTCAACCTGGCCGCGTCCAAGATTATCACCGTTGAAGATCCGGTGGAATACCGGCTCGAACGCGTCAACCAGGTCCAGGTGAATCCGAAAATCGGTCTCAATTTCGCCAATATATTAAGATCTGCGTTACGCCAGGATCCGGATATCATCATGGTCGGTGAAATGCGTGATACCGAGACTGTCGAGATCGGTGTCGGTGCGGCGATGACTGGTCACCTGGTACTGTCCACACTGCATACCAACGACACCGTATCGACCGCGACGCGCCTGATGGATATGGGGGTCGAGGGATATTTACTGGCGGCTACGCTACGTACCATCATTGCCCAGCGGCTGGTGCGCAAAGTTTGTAAAAGTTGCGCCGAAGATTATACGCCCGACGCATTTGAAGCTGGCTGGTTGCGTGAGGCTTTGGGCGTTAATGTTGCCGAGCATAAATACCTGCAGAGCCCCGGCTGCCAGCAATGCGGTATGACGGGCTACCAGGGTCGAATGGGTGTGTTTGAATTGCTCGATATGACCGCTGAACTCGCCGAGAAACTGCGTAACGATGATTCACAGGGTTTTGTCGACGAAGCTCTAAAGACTCCTGGCTATGAACCCCTGGTCAGCGTCGCCCATGCGCACGCGAGCCAGGGTTTAACTACCATCGAAGAAGTGTTGCGCCTCGCCGGCCAGTTGCGTGATGAGGTTATCGATGAAGTGGCCTCCGCAGCCGAGGCCTAGGCCGGAGCCATGCCAAACTACGCATACACGGGCAGGGGCAGCAATGGACAGCGGGTCGACGGTGAAATAGAGGGTAGCAATAATACCGCGGTCGCAAACATGCTCGTCGATCAGGGCGTAACGCCGATATCGATCACCGAGAAAAAACCGCAAAGCGACGTTATCGCGACAATCAACGAAAAATTTGGCCTGTACCAGGTCAGTATCGAAGAATTACTCATGTTTACACGCCAGATGAGTGGCCTCACCAAGGCCGGAATCCCGATAACGCGTGCGATCGCGGGGGTTCTCGAATCGATACAAAATCCACTCATGGTCAAGGCGTTACGCGACATCTTCGAGCAACTCGAATCAGGCCGGAGTCTGTCGGTTAGCTTTGCCCGCCATCCGAAGGTATTTTCAAATCTTTATGTGAGCATTATCCAGATCGGCGAAAGCACTGGCCGGCTCGATGAATCCTTCGCCTTGATGGGCGAATACATCGATCGTAACCGCCGCATCACGAATAATATCAAAACCGCATTGCGCTATCCGATCACCGTACTAATCGCGATCGCAATTGCGATGGTCATCGTTAATTTGTTCGTGATCCCCAAGTTCGCGATATTTTTTGAAAAAAACCAGTTGGAGTTGCCGTGGCAGACCTTGTTCTTGTTGAGTACCTCTAATTTTTTTGTAGAATACTGGATTTACATGTTGGGTCTGATAGTCGGTGGTTTCCTCGCTTTCAGGCGTTACATCAATACCCCGAAGGGCAAACTCTGGTGGCATAGACTCATCATCAAGGCGCCGATAATTGGTGAAATCTTACACCGTGCATTTATGGCACGATTCGCGCGCTCCTTCTCGATGGCTTACAGTGCAGGCGTGCCGATCGTACAGGCGATGGGCGTGATTTCGCGCTCGATTGGTAACGCCTATATTTCGAGTCATGTGGATGGCATGCGTGAAGGCATCGAAAGTGGCGAGACACTGACGCGAACCGCACACAAGACAGGCATGTTCACACCGGTGGTGATGCAAATGTTCGCGGTCGGTGAAGAAGCGGGCAACCTCGATGAAATGATGGTCTATATCGCCGACTTTTACGAGGAAGAAGTAGACTACGACGTAAAAACCCTGGCCGATAAAATTGAACCGCTAATTTACGTCGCTATGGGCGCGATGGTATTGATACTCGCGCTGGGTATATTCGTGCCCATGTGGGATGTAGCGCAGCTCGCGGGCCGATGAAACAAATCGGCACCCCTCCCGGGGCTTTAAAATTCAGGCTTACCACCATCGTCATCCTGGTGCTTATTTTCATGCTAGCCTTTTTGAATTACACCAACGGAATCTCGGCTTCGTTCGAAAAGGTCTCCATTCAGCAAACTAAGAACATCATAAATAGTACCCTTGCTGTCGTCTTTTCTACTTATACCGTAAAGGGCGAGCTGGGGTATTTGAACGA
>JBGUEB010000002.1:0-37524 GCA_041821565.1 Gammaproteobacteria bacterium
CAGAAGCAATCATTGCTGTGATATTATCGTGTCTTGAAGTGAGTCCACAAATTGGACGAAGGCGGCAGCCATATTTCCCCTGATCTTATTCACATGGATGTGATGTATGCAAGGAATGCTGCGGTCCGGCGTCCCGGAGCATTTACTTGCTCGCTCTTTATGCAACATGTGGGCTAATTGAGTTAAATCCGGCGTGCATTGTAGCGTATCAAGATGAATCAAGAGAATCGAAAAAAACTGGTGCTGATTGACGGTAGTTCATACCTGTTCAGGGCTTATCACGGCTTACCACCGCTTACCCATAACCGGCACCCGACGGGGGCCATTTATGGCGTGTTGAATATGTTGCGCAAACTAATCAGGGATGAAAATCCGGATAACATCGCCGTGGTTTTCGACGCCAAGGGCAAAACATTTCGAAACGATATTTATCCCGAGTACAAGGCCAACCGACCACCAATGCCGGATGATTTACGTGTTCAGATTGAACCCTTGCATCAAATTATCAAGGCGCTTGGATTACCGCTGATCGTAATAGATGATGTCGAGGCCGATGACGTTATAGGCACCTTTGCCACTGAAGCACCCAAAAAAGGATTCGGTGTACTGATTTCTACCGGTGATAAGGACATGGCACAGCTTGTTAACGCCGATGTGCGATTGATTAATACGATGAATAACCAGGTCATGACCGAAGCAACGGTGCCGGAAAAATTCCAGGTTAAGCCAGATCAGATCATCGATTACCTGGCATTGATGGGGGACAGCTCGGACAATATTCCGGGTGTGCCGAAAGTCGGGCCCAAAACTGCGAGCAAGTGGTTAGCCGAATATGGCAGCCTGCAGGCGGTGATGGACAATGCGCATGAAATAAAAGGCAAGGTTGGGGAATACCTGCGTGAATCGCTCGACTTTTTGCCGATGTCATACGAGCTTGCCACGATCAAACTCGATTGTGATACCGGGGTTGAAATTGAGGACCTGGTGCAGGGCGAAGCCGACACGGGAGCGCTCGCCGCATTTTACGAGGAATTCGGATTTAACCGCTGGCTGGATGAACTCGGTGCGGAGCCGGCCAGGGTTACGCAGACTGTTGATAAGCCGGCAAGCGTAGACTATGAATGCGTACTTACCCAGGAAGCTTTCGATATTTGGCTGCAAAAGCTGGAAAAAGCGGAACAGTTTGCTATCGATACAGAAACTACCAGCATCGACTACATGCTCGCCAGGCTGGTCGGTATCTCGCTTTGTATAGAGGTCGGGCAGGCCTGCTATATCCCGCTGGGACACGACTACCACGATTCACCGAAGCAACTCGACAAGGCCGATGTGTTGGCGGCATTAAAGCCGGTTCTGGAAAATCCGGCTATTGGCAAGATCGGCCAGAACATCAAATATGATGCGCATATTTTCATTGGTGAAGGAATACAGTTGCAGGGTATAGCGCAGGATACGATGCTGCAATCTTATGTACTGAATTCGACCGCGACCCGGCATAACATGGATGCGCTAGCAAAGTATTACCTCAATCAGGACACTATCCATTTCGAAGATATCGCCGGCAAGGGAGCCAAACAGAAAACCTTCAACCAGATCGAAATTCCGCAAGCTAGTGACTATGCCGCCGAAGATGCCGATATCACTTTACAGTTATACGATTGCCTGGGCACCCAGTTGCAGGAAGATGAGCGCCTCAACAGCGTTTATGAAACTATAGAAATGCCGCTCGTGGAAGTATTGCTCAAGCTCGAACAAAACGGTGTGTTAATCGATCCAGTCATGCTGCAAAGCCAGGGTGCCGAGGTTGACCGGAAACTCGGTGGCATAGAAACCTCGGTTTATGAACATGCCGGTGAGGTTTTCAATCTGAGCTCACCGAAGCAGATTCAAGCCATACTGTATGACAAGCTGCAATTACCGGTTTTACGCAAAACCCCGAAAGGCCAGCCATCCACTGCCGAAGATGTACTCGAGGAGTTGGCCCAGGACTACGAAATTCCAGCCCTTATTCTCGAACATCGTTCGTTGAATAAACTGAAAACGACTTATATTGACAAACTACCCAATGAAATTGATTTGCGTACCGGCCGCGTACACACTTCTTACCAACAGGCGGTTGCTTCCACCGGAAGACTCTCGTCGACTAGCCCAAATTTGCAGAATATCCCGATTCGAACTGCCGAGGGAAGACGTATTCGCGAGGCTTTTATAGCGCCACCGGGAAAGAGCATACTCGCGCTCGATTACTCGCAGATCGAACTACGCATCATGGCGCATTTATCGGCTGATGAAACCCTGCTGAATGCGTTCGAGCAGGGTTTGGACGTACACCGCGCAACCGCAGCAGAAGTATTTGGCAACAGCCTGGAACAGGTCAGTGATGATCAGCGGCGCGCCGCCAAAGCAATTAATTTTGGCCTGATCTATGGAATGTCGGCGTTTGGGCTGGGTAAACAACTGGGTATAGGTCGCAAGGAAGCGCAACAGTATGTCGATACCTATTTCGAGCGCTATCCGGGGGTGCGCCGATACATGGAAGAAACCAAAGTGCTGGCCCGCGAACAGGGTTACGTCGAAACCGTATTCGGTCGACGCCTGTATCTGCCGGATATCAATGCGCGAAACGCCGTGCAACGGCAGTATGCAGAACGCACCGCGATTAACGCACCAATGCAGGGTACCGCGGCCGATATCATCAAACGCGCCATGATCGAGGTACACCAATGGTTAATCGAGGACGGCGATCAGGTTAAAATGATTATGCAGGTACACGATGAACTGGTGTTTGAACTGGATGAGGAGGATGTCGCACGGGCGCGCAACGAGATCGCTCTGCTAATGACTTCAGCTGCTGATTTATCGGTAGCGCTGGAAGTTGACGCGGGTGTTGGTAGTAACTGGAATGAGGCACATTAACAGGCATCGAAAATCGCGATAATCCCCGCCCTGCCCCGTTGTAAAAACGAGTGGCATATTGCCGCCCGAATCATTCTCCTGGTCCCGAATCAGCAATAACAAAATTTACTATTAAATATCTGTCAGGAAGGAACTTTATACCTGGGTTAAAGTCTATTTAGATAGCGCTATAGCCCAGCGCTATAGTCCGTTCTCCCTCCTATGAGCGGACATTGATCCGGATACCCCATCCGGGTCAAAAGTTGGTCCCTGGTAGTTTACTACCGGGGATTTTTTTTGATCCAATAAATAATGTCAATAAAGCTGGAATAGCGCTAGCCAGATTTTTCCTGAATTCGTTCAGGCACAAATTGTAATCTTCAGTCACGTCAACATTCTCGGATAAATTATTGAATTATCGAGATATTTATAAATATGGGTGCCGCCTTCGTGCAATATGCGGGCTAGCTAAACCATATCCAGCCATTGACTACAACGTAGTTCGAGTTGATCGAGACCCTGTCGATTCAGTGTAGAGAGGCTGGAAACCGTATACTGAGCGTGTTTTACCTGATGCTCAGCGCGCATGATTTCGGTATTTACCGCCGATCGAGAAAGCTTGTCTGACTTGGTCAGTAAAATGTGTAGTGGCAGGGCCTGACCCACCATATCAATCAGGGCCTGATCGAGACCACTAATCCCCCGTCTGATATCGACCACGATGACTAGCCCCTTGAGCGCTTCGCGTTCTAACAGGAAGGTCGATAATACCTTGTCCCAGTGGCTGCGCATTTTCTTTGGGACCTTTGCAAAACCATAACCGGGCAAGTCGACCAGTTTACGCTGTTCATCGATAGCAAAAAAATTGATCAACTGGGTGCGTCCTGGTGTTTTGCTGGTTTTACACAGGCCTTTTTGCTGTGTCAGGCAATTAATTGCGCTTGATTTACCGGCATTCGAGCGGCCGGCAAATGCAATTTCAAGGCCTTCATCGGGCAGTAGTTGTGATAATTCGAACGCACTGGTCAGGTATTTTGCCTGTCTAAAGGAAATAGCCATCGGATGTGATTGTTAACTCATGTTGAACGAGGGGTTAGTATATGATATACATTCTCGCCGCAAATTTCCGAATCCGTTATTGTTACCAGGAGAAACGATGAAACCGAGTTATATTGGAGTCATTCTGATGGCTTTATCCAGCCTGATGCCATTCAGCCTGTTCGCTGCCGATAGTGAAGCAGGGAAAACGAAAAGTGCCCTGTGCGCGGGTTGCCACGGAACCGATGGTAATAGTGTGAATGCTATCTGGCCTTCACTGGCGGGACAACATGCTTCCTACCTGGTTAAGCAAATTAATAATTTCAAAGCTGGCGAACGTACCGATCCGACCATGCAGGGAATGGTCGCGGCGCTCAGTGAAACCGATGTCGAGGATATTGCAGCTTATTTTGCTAGCCAGCAAGCGAAACCCGTGGCCTTTGACGCCACTATGATCGAGCAGGGAGAAGCAATTTATCGAGGCGGTATTACTGAAACATCGGTTGCTGCCTGCATGGGTTGTCACAGTCCAAGCGGTGTGGGCAATGGGCCGGCGGTCTACCCGTCACTCAAAGGGCAGCACCAGGAGTACATGATCGCACAACTGAAAAAATTCAGAGACGGTACACGCGCCAACGATACGGGCAGTATGATGCGCAATGTTGCGAAGCGTATGTCAGATACCGAAATGATGGCGGTAGCTGCGTATATTGCTGGCATTCAATAGTCCTGTTAACCCCCGGTTAAGATTAAGGGGGTTATGCTAGCCAGAATATTGCACGAAAGCTCTTCTAAAAAAATAGATAAGTTACCGTATAAAACTATCGGTTAAAAAACCTGTCTTTAATGCTACCAATTTAAAACATATATCAGAGGAAAGACGAATGCTAAAGAAATGGATGCTCGTGTTATTTACCAGTTTTTTGTTTGCGACACCTGTAGTCGCACAGATGGCGTTTGTCGAAGGTGTCGATTACAAGCGTATTGATCCCCCAGTCCCAACTTCCGATCCGGCCAGGGTCGTGGTAACCGAAATATTCTGGTATGGCTGCCCACACTGTTTCCGTTTTGAGCCTTTCGTCGAAAAGTGGGCCGAATCACTCCCAGATGGTGTTGTTTTCGAACAGGTCCCTTCGGCCATCAATGCAGCCTGGTCAGTTCACGCGCGTGCCTATTACGCCTTCAAAATGATGGGTGTGCAGGATCAGATACACAAGAAGTTGTTTAATGCAATCCACGTTCAACGTCAGCGCCTGAACAGTCTCGATTCGATCGCCGAGTTCGTGGCTGAACAGGGTTTTGATGAAAAGGAATTTCGCAAGCAATATGCCTCGTTTCCGGTAGACTCACTGGTTCGCAAGGGTAAGCAAAAGGAATTGCATTACGGCCTCGAGGGAGTGCCGACCATAATCATCAATGGCAAATACCGGACTTCGGGCGTAATGGCGGGCAATTTCAATCGCCTGCTACAAATAATCGACTTCCTGGTTGCGGAAGAATTGAAGGGTTAGCCCCACATTTTTCACTAAGACGGCCCGGTAATATAGGTTACTGATACCGGGCTAGAGATTTTTCCAGCCGAGCTTGCGGGCGAGACCAGAGCCTCTCAGGGTGAGGTTCTCGCATGCCTGGATCAGCACCTCTACTGGGCTATGTATGCGCAACTGCTCACGTGCGCGCGTCACTCCGGTGTAGAGTAGCTCGCGTGATACAGCAATGCTTTTATCATCATTGGGTAAAACCAGCAATACCGATTCAAACTCCGAACCCTGTGACTTGTGAACCGTCATTGCCCACGCGGTGACATACTCCGGCAGGCTGTAGATTGGCAATTCACGAATGCTAGCGTCCGCGCCACGAAAACAGGCGCGTAATATCCCCATCTGGTCGGGCCATAACAGGCCAGTATCGCCATTGAATAGGTCGAGTTCGTAGTCGTTCGCGGTTATTAATATCGGTTTACCAGGATAATCCTCCGCGGCAGTTGCGCGTGGCCCCTGCAGGCGCAGGCTAATCAAACGATTCATTTCATCTACGCCGAATGGACCCGAATGAATCGCGCATAAAACACGGGTACGATCAAACCTGTCCATTGCGTGGCTTACATCGGCACTATTCAGTACTGGCTGGTACAGGGAAAGTATCCATTCGAGCGCTTCGGCTTGAAGCGAATTACCTGTCGGTAGGTGCAAGCTCACCAACGAATCCGGGGCTTGCAATAAATCGATTGCCTCACGACTCTGTCCTCGATTAACCAGGCCTGCGAGCTGTCCCATACCACTGCCCTCGCTGAAGCGATAGCTTTGTGTTAAAAGAGCGACAGAATCGGATATTGGCAAAGGGTTAATTGCGCAGGGAATTTTATCTGCCGGTTTGTCGAGTAGAGATGCCAGATGATCAACCGCCACATCGGAGTAACCGATTGCCTGGCCATGTCCGGTGATATCACCGAGTACATTACCGGCAGCTACCGAGGCGAGTTGATCGCGATCACCGAGTAAAATAACTCGGGCCTGTGCGGGCAGCGCGTCGAATAAACGATAAGCCAGTGTCAGATCGAGCATCGAGGCTTCATCGATGACCAGGCAGTCAACCACCAATGGGTTACTACTCGAATGATGGAATCGGTGATTCCTGTATCCCAGTAGCCGATGAATGGTGCTGGCTTGCTGTGGTATTAAGTCTCGAATCTCGGGACTGAGATGGTTGTCATCGATTCTGAGCCGAATCGACTCCATCATTCGTGCCGCGGCCTTGCCGGTTGGGGCTGCTAGTTTTATCCGCATATCAGTCTGCTGCGCCAACAACATGGCAAGCACTTTTATCACGGTGGTGGTTTTGCCGGTTCCGGGCCCTCCCGAAATGGCGACGAATGGACGACTGGCAGCAAGCGCAACCGCCAGCATTTGCGGGTCTGAATCCTGCTGCTCATGACTATGCGGAAATAACTGTTTAAGCTGCTGCGATAATCCCGGGACATCGATATCTGGCAAGGGTAGCAGGCGTGAAGTAATAGATTCCGCCACCCTGCTTTCATATTGCCAGTAGCGATTTAGATACAGCCGATGCTGCTCCAGTATCAAAGGTGTTGCTTCACCTGGGTTGCCGACACAGGGGCTCTCGAGTAAGCACTGGCGCCATTGGTCGAGATCAGTACCATGTGGCAGATCCTGCCTGGATATTCTTTCGGAACTGAACAGGGGCTGATCGAGATACTGGTTCATATCGACGCAAACATCACCAGCCTGATTATTTTCACTGGCCAGTGCTGCGCTGTAAGATAGCAGGCTATCCATATTGTCAGCGGATTGCTCGGCAATGAGCTGGGCGAAAAAATAGCTTAGTGCCGAGATTTCGCCCTGATCGACAAGCCTTTTTAGTAAAGACTTCATTGCTCACCACGCTTTGCTGCGGATGTTGACATTAAGAGGTCGAGCTCATGGAGGTCGTCGTAGTCGGGCAGGTCAAAAAAGACGCCATAGCGGTTACCGTGGCGGGGGCGCATTGCTCGAATAAACAGGTAGTAAACCCCGCCAAAATGTTGTTCGTATCTATAATTCGGGAGCCTTTGCGTAAGGTAGCGGTGCAGGGCAACCGCATAGAGCAGGTATTGAAGATCATAGCGACGGTCGTAAATTGCGGCCTGTAGTTTATCGAACGTATAGTCCTGCAAACTGGCGCCGAGAAAATTGCTTTTATAGTCAGCCAGGTAATACTTGCCCTGGTGCTCGAATACGAGGTCGATGACGCCGGTGATCAGGCCGCGGAAATTGTTGACTGTGACCGGCGCCAGGGCGGGGCCGGCAAGACCCTGGAAAAAAGTATTCAGTCTCGCTATATCGAGTTCATCGAGTGCAAAATCAAACGCCAACTCGTTCAGCCTTTGCTTCACTGACAGCGCCGAAAGTGTCAGGCCGGCATCGTTTAACGGGCAGAGCATCAGGGTTTCCATCCATCCGCTCAGGGTGTTCGTATATTCATTCGAATCGAGTCCGAACCTGGGCGCCATGCGCGGCAGTAAATCGGCGCATTGACTTTGAATATTCTGCTGAAAATCGAGCTGCTCGAGCACCTCGTGAAGCAACAGGCCGACATGGCTGCCCGCGGGGAAATCCAGAATCAAATCTTCGCCAACTCTTGCGCTGCCACCGTGAGCAGTCTGATGGATATCCCGGGTTAAACCACTGAAGCTGCTGATGCGCCAGTTGTTAGCCAGTACGGCATTGAAACTGGCGGCTTCGAGAATCGGTACGAGTTCCCCCGCGGCATCGATATTTTGTCCATCGGCCGTTTGTGGTAATGGAATGATTTCGATCGAACCTTCGCTCGCCTCGACCAGGGCGTTGAGATCGCGGGCAATATCGTCGGCACCGTCAAAGGCCCAGGGCAGGCTACTGTCGAGATCATGCGGATTTTGGCGTGCATGAAGCAGGTAGCCCAGCGCAGTTTTTGCGGGACGACCAGACATTTTGCCGTCGCCAACATCGCCCCATGCCAGGTAAACCCTGGCTCGGGCACGGGTGATTGCGACATAGGCCAGGCGAATGTCTTCGGCCAGGCGTTCTTTTTCTGCGATAAAAGAATGCTGGGCATGTTGGTCGGAGCCAAGGTCGATCACCGGATTATATTGCGCATCGTGAAAACGCAGAATCGAATCGGGCTTTACATCTACCGGCCTGCAGGTCCAGAGGAAAGGTGCAAACACCACCGAATACTCGAGCCCCTTGGCCTTGTGGATAGTAACGATCTTGACCAGGTCTTCATCGCTCTCGAGTCGTATTTCGGATGCATCCGTCGCCGGTTCATCAACCTGGTCCCGATACCAGGCTAATAGTGAATCAAAACCAGCGCTGACCCGCGACTGCTGCTGACAGAGCTCGGCGAGATGGAGTAAATTGGTCAGACTTCTTTCGGCAAACTCGGACCCGGCGATTCTCTCGGCTATTTCCAGTACCTGCAATAGCTGTTGAAACATGGCGATGAAACCTTTTTGGAGCCAGACCTGGTGCAGATAACGAATTTTTTCACACCAGTCTTGCCAGGCACTCTCGTCATCGCTAATTCTGGCTATCTGAAGGTAATCCAGGTTTAGCAGCGGGCTTGCCATCGAGGTACGCAGCAATTGGCGGTCGCTAAACTGGTTTATGGCCAACAACAGGTCGTAGAGCCCTTGCGCTTCAACACTTTCAAAAACCTTGTCCCTGCCAATCGTAACCGCAGGGATACCCCGTGCTGACAAGGCAGTTCGCAGATTATTGCCTTCCATCGCGGTACGCACCAGGATTGCTATATCACCACTGACCAGGGGCCTGGACCCCAGAGTAATGCTGTTATCTCGACCGCCTGCAATCAGTCGGGCAATTTCGTTGGCGGTGGCTTCGTTGATCCAGCGATAAACCTGCTTCTTGCTTTCGTTTTTGCCGTGCTGATTTTGGGGAATCGACCAGATTGTCAAAGGCGTAACCGTGCTGCCGTCTAGCAGCAAGGGCTGCGGTTGCTTGTTTGAAGCTGGTGCTACCGGCAGGTAATCAATCGAATCGGCGTAGATGAATGGAGCAGGCCGATGCGTGAAAAATTTATTTACCGCGTTGACCAGGCTGGCTTCCGAGCGCCAGTTGGTTAGTAATGAATAATGCTCCACCGACGGCTCTTGCTTGGCCTTGATATAGGTATATATATCGCCGCCCCGAAAACTGTAAATAGCCTGCTTCGGGTCCCCAATCAGGGTCAGACTGGTATTTTCGTGGTGCAGATACAGGTTTTTGAAAATGCCATATTGAATCGCATCGGTATCCTGAAACTCGTCAATCATTGCTACCGGAAACCGGCCCCGTAACTGTTGCCCGAGTTCCTGCCCAGTGGCGCCATTTAGTGCTTCATACAATAATGAGAGCTGATCCTGGAAAGCAATACTGCGGCTCTGTTGCTTTATGCTTCGCACCTGTTCTCGGGCAAAACTACTCGCTTCGAGTAATGCGCGCACCCTGAATCGAGATTTAAGCGCATCGATGTCATCGAGTATGCGTTGCGCCCGCACAAAAAATCCTGCTTCCAGCTCCGGGTCGCTGCCTCGCTTTGCCGGGGTTGATTCATGCAGCAAAGATGTGCTGCCCAGATAGTGAAGCGAATCGGGAATGACCAGCAATCGATCGGATTTGAAGTAGTTATCGCATAGCTCAAAATATGCAAACAGATTGTCCTTGTGGTAAGGCAGTTTTTTATTACGGCCGAGCGCTTTGGAATTTAGCAGCAGCTCCTGAACCTCTTCTTTATTATCCTGCCAGTCGGCGGCGAGGCCCGCTAATTGCCCTTCAAACTGCTGCCACGACTGAAACAGCGCAGCGAGATCCTCGGTTATATCTGGCAAAATAGCTGGTTCGTACTCAGCCTGGAGACTGGCCAGAGCCACAAGTAAAGTTGGCAGGCTGCCCAGACAGGACTGAAACAAATGCCAGTCGACCCGGTTAAGCGTATAACTTTGCCGTCGCCACCAGTCTTTTACTGCGCTTTCCCTTAAGACCAGATCATCATTCAGCAAAGTGGCATCGAAGGGCTGTCCACTGGAGAGGGCATGATCGGTCAAGGCGCGTTGACAGAACCCATGGATGGTAAAAATCGCAGCCTCGTCCATGCAGCGAAGAGCGAGCTGCAAACGTTTAACCTGTTGTTGTTGAGTCCCGGTATCAAGTTTCTGCCATAACGTCAGCAGTGACGACAGAAATTCATCACTGCTTTGTGCCTGTAAACTTAGCAATTGCAGGGCATCGTGAATACGACTGTGTATACGACCCCTTAACTCCTCGGTAGCGGCGTTGGTGAAAGTGACTACCAGAATTTCAGCAGGACTTCGACCTTCAAATATATGTCGTAGGTAAAGATTGGTAATGGTGTAGGTTTTGCCGGTACCGGCGCTGGCCTCAATGAGTTTGACCCCATTAAGCGGCAGCTTCAGGGTTAACCCGGCGTCGAGCGTCGCTGGTGAAGCCGGACTACTCATGTATTAATCACCGATTCAAGCGCCCCGGCGTAAAGACGTTGGGCACAGGCTTCAAATTCAGGGCTCAAAAAAGGCTCCGGCTTGCTGCCGCGCATTGCCAGTTTGACGTAAGGATTATCCCGGTCACCCGGAAAGCCGCGATAGTCATCCCCGTGCCAGGCCCGGTTCGCAGCCTTCACTGCTTTGTCGGCATCGTTCTCGTTGGCCCAGGCGTAGCTGGTCAGCGGAAACACCGGTAACGGGTAAGTCATACCTTCGTGATAGAGGTTGATATAATCGAGTAATTGCCTGGCGGCGTCGCTGCGGTCGAGAGCAGCGAAGCGTGAGCCATGGTCACGGCTGATCAACAGGCTCGAGTCCTGATCATTGAGTTGGCCGCTTGCGCAAAGTGCGAGGTGGTCGATCCACAGGGCGAGCAAGTGTTTCCCTTTTAATGCGCTGCTGTTGAAGTGCATTAGTCCTTTGCCCGGGTAGTAGTGGCCAGGCTGTCCTATTAAGCGATAATCGTTTTCGAGCTGGCAGTCGATTACAGGGGAGATACTGACAACACCGGCGTATTCCCGAAGCGGCGCTAACAAGTCTACCAGTTCGGTTTGAATGTCTTCAAAGCTGGCCATTGCGGCATGGCCGTGGGGCAGCCAGCCTTCGGCGCGTAATAACCCTGGCGTTGTTTCATGACCCTGGAGTAAATCAACCGCAATACGTTGTTTTATGTTCCATTTAGCGAGCGCATCGAGGTTAAATGGTTCTTCGTCTTCATCATCAAATTGTGAGCCTGGCCAGAGTTTGAGTCTTTTATTAAAAAAGAATTTTAACGGATCGATTAAGAAACCACGCAGTTCGTCGAGTTTGATAACGCGCTCTTCCCTGGGGTTTCCGTCGAGTGGCTGGTTTGGCCAGTGCAAGTTGCCCGCGGGCGGAATGGCCTGGCGAATACGATTGGCAACCTCGCACCAGTAACTGTCGTAACTACGGGCTTGCGGGTAATAATTATTTGCTGAAAATGCCTGCATTGGATGCAAGGTGGTCAGGCGCTGGGAGAGGCTTTGACTAGCATCCGGGTCTTGCCGGCATTCATCATCTACAAAGTCGAGTAACTCTCGCAACAGCACCGAAGGCTGGCATTCGCTGTTGTCTTTCAGGCTTCGGCCGCTATAACTGATATACAACGACTGGCGCGTGCACAACAGGGTTTCAAGCATCAGGTATCGATCCTGGTCTCCCCTTGTCGGGTCGCCCGGACGCCAGTTTCCCGCCATTCGATCAAACTCGATGTGATTTTCACGGCGTGGAAAGGCGCTGTCATTCATACCCAGCAGACAAATCACGCGAAACGGCAGGCTGCGCATGGGACGCATACCACAGAAAGTAATGCCCCCGGAGAATAAGCGCCCGTGCAATTCCTGGCTGGAAAGTTGCAAATCCATCCAGTGCAGCAATAAAGCCGGCGAGATGGTCGCTTTTTTTGCCAGGGTGAGGTCGTTTATGGCGTCACGAATCTGTTGTAGTCGCCCTTCCTGCCGGCCTGTTTCCTTAAAGAAATTGTCAAGCATGCGATTCAGACGGCCTTGCCACTCGTCGGCGCTGCAGGCTGTGCCGAGATGCTCACGCCAGTATTGCAGGCATTCAAACAATAACCAGAATTTACCCAGGCTCTGAGCACGATTGCCATCGACATCGGCTATCGGTGCTATCCCATGCCAGAATTCGACTTCAGCAAAAGCATAGCCCGAAAATATCCGCTGTTTTGCCTGGTGCCAGGTGTTTTCCTCGATTGCCGGGAGTCCGAGCGCAGTTTTGTGGTCCCGGTCGATACCCCAGCGCACACGGGATACTTCCAGAATGGCATGAATATCATCGAGGGCCCGGCCGTCGATATCGAAGCGATTGAGAATCTCATCGATATCGAGATAAGCCATTATCTCGGAATGGGAAAAACGACTGTCTGATAATTTGAGCAGCTGCAGAAAAGTCTTTACCAGCGGGTGCTCATCGGCGAGCGCGATATCCGACAGGTTCCACGGCAGGGTCGGACGCCTTTCGTCAGACCGAAACACGGCCTCGATATAAGGGGCATAACCGCTGATTTCGGGAATCATCACGAGGATGTCTTCGGGTTGCAGGCTCGGGTCCCGGTCAATCATCGCCAGTAGTTGGTCGTGAAGTACCTGGCATTCGCGCATCGGGCTATGACAGATGTGAACAGAGAGCGAATCATCGACGTCTACGGCCTCCGTGTTCGAATCGAGCTCAAAAATAGACTGCTGGATGCCCTGCAAGAGACTAGAGTTCCCCGGCGGTTGATAAGATTCCCAGTCGCTCGCTGGTAAGCCGTCGTTGTCGAGTAATAAATCCTGCAGCGCCTGCCCCTGACGCCCCCAGGAGGCCAGCAGGTCGTTGCCGATATCGAAATACTCGGCCTGTTGTGGATTATCCAGCCGTATTCGCGATAGTGATTTCTTGTTTCGGAGATCGGCCCAATACTGGTCGGTGGGGCTGTGCTGATAGAGCGTGATTTCAGTATGTGCCGCGAGCGCATGGAGCACTTCGATCAGTAACGGAGGCAGACTGGAAAGTGCAAACAGGCTAATGCGGCCGGGCAGCAGGCCTGCATCTAAACTGGAATTAAGACGCTCGATAAGCTTGCCAAGCACAACCACCCGATGGTTTTGCGGCGCATCGGCAATCAAGGCACGCCATAATTCAGCTTGCCAGTCATCGCCACCGCCTGCCGACCAGTCGCGAATTAATTCGGGCCGATAAAGCTGGTAGCGATCAAAAACAGCGGCGATTCGATTGGCCAGTTGCCAGCGCTTAACAGACTGTTCGTCTTCCCGCAGGTAGTGTTGAAGGGGAGCGAATGCCGGGCCAGTCAGCATGTCTGGTAACAAATTGAAAATTTTCCAGCCCGTCTGTTCGCTCTGCAACGGATCCTGCAGGGGCACCTGGTCCAGTATCGACGCCGCCATTTGCCAGACCCAGCTAGCCGGTAATGGGTAGCTGATATTAGCCGCGATACCTTTTTGTCGGGCAATTTGCAGGTTAAGCCAACGCGCCATAGCATAGGTCGGCACTACGATGATTTCCTCTGCAAACGGGTTAGCAGGCAAGCTTTCACCTAAACGCTGGCACAAATTTTCCTGCAGTGTCTCAACTCGATTGGAACTAAGGATGGATAATGCCATTCCGTACGGTATTTTCCCTTGAGTGACCAGGTTTTATTGCGGTTCGTTATTATAAACATAACCTGGCTCAGTAGATGAGCCGGGTAGCGCCAATATTTTCCCAATATCGTGGATGATTATTCGATAATCAATTATGATTAGTTTACTAAACATTGGTCAGTATTAGTTCTATACTCGGTTTTTTGCCATCACTACCATGAACAAACCTCCCGAGAATGGTGATCGTCGAACATTCGACGATACCGAGTATATTTATTATTACGATTACTGGATTCGCTATTACGCGCCACTGGAAGATTCACTGGCGAATCGTAAACGTTTGATCGATAGCCTTACCCGCCGCGCATTCCATCATACCGAGGCCGGAATTAATACCCCGGGACGCAGCCTTGAACAGGCACGTGCTGCCTACCAGGCACAAACCAACCCTGAACGTAAGCGGGTCAACGCGGCAATGCTTGCCGGTTCCTTGTTTAACCGGGCAACCGACTTATTTACCTCGATTGTTGATCTTGCCGAACTCGGCGTCAAGGTGAGCAAGAGCAATGAACTAATGCGTGAATGTAGCGACTGCTTTCGGGAAGCACTGGCCCTGGGCCAGCAAGTCAGACATCACAGTGGCTGTGAAGGTATCGATGAAATCTGGGGTGAGCCTTTTAAGGCCTTCACCATGTCACCGGCCGAATTCTATGAATCGCGATTCATCAAGATTGCGCAGAGCATGCGTGATATCGACAGGGTCGGGGCTTGCATGATCGAGACCTTCGGCGCCAGCAGCTTTTTTACTGGTGTGAGCGATTCGATCCTGGCCTATACCGCAGTCGCCAAGCGGGTTTCAGATACGATGAAGAAAGACCCAATTATTTTTCAGATCTGGCCTGAGTTCGTAGCCCTGGCGGAAGAGATCGACGGCTATGTCCCAAAGTTGCCAGAAGATGCGGAGCAAATAATACAGATGAAGACCGGGCAAGGCATGGCCCTACTTCGCGAGGGAAAACGCCAGATCGGCTATATTGCCGGTGCGCGTGTACCCATGCCGTCGAGCACGGAGCGATACATTGAAAAATGTAAGCAGTACCAGGCCCCCTGATTATAAATATATTAAGCTAACGGAATAATTTATGGCGAAAAACAAAGATCGAAGCAATCCGAATATCCACAAACTCTGGCCAACGACTATCTTGCCGAAGCGCTTTGCCCACCATGCTCGCTACGATTCCCTAAATCCGACAGACTACTAGACGAAACCAGCTAGATACCGGTTTCGTCGAATATAGTGATTTATTTCAGAACCGGCATTGAAAACTCGGCGGCCAGGCCTTTTTCCTGCCAGCGTGAGGTCACGGTTTTTACCTTGGTGTAAAAACGCATTGCTTCCATACCATACTGGTTGTGATCGCCAAACGCCGATGATTTCCAGCCGCCGAAACTGTGGAAGGCCAGCGGTACCGGAATCGGCACGTTGATACCGACCATGCCGACTTCGACCTTGTCGGCGAAAGTGCGCGCAGCGGCGCCATTTTTGGTGAAGATCGAAGTGCCGTTTCCATAAGGATGATCAGTCGCCAGCGCCATTCCTTCTTCGAATGAAGCCGAACGCATGATCTGCAATACCGGGCCAAAGATTTCTTCCTGGTAAGACTGCATATCGGGCTTTACCTGGTCGATCAGTGAACCGCCAAGAAAGTAACCATTCTCGTGTCCTTCGCAGACGAAATCACGACCGTCGACAACCAGCTTCGAACCCTCGTCCTCGGCCATCTGGATATAGCCCATCACTTTTTCACGGTGTTCCCTGGTCACCAGTGGCCCCATTTCGAGACCGGTGTCGAGACTGGTTCCGATTCGCAAGGCTTCGACGCGAGGCTTGAGGATATCGATTAAATTATCCGCAACCTCGTCGCCGACACAGACACCAACAGAGATCGCCATGCAGCGTTCGCCGGCCGAACCGTAAGCGGCACCCATGAGGGCATTGGCAACGTCTTCGAGATCAGCGTCGGGCAGGATCAACATATGGTTCTTGGCACCGCCCATGGCCTGGCAACGCTTGCCGTTGGCCGTTGCCGTGGCGTAAACGTACCTTGCAATCGCTGTCGAGCCAACAAAGCTAATGGCCTTGATTCTTTCATCGTTGAGCAGGGTATCGACGGCTTCCTTGTCACCGTTGATAACATTGAAGACACCGGGCGGACCGCCGGCCTCGATAAACAGTTCGGCCATGCGTAAAGGGCAGGATGGATCTTTTTCAGACGGTTTTAATACGATGCAATTACCGGTAACAATCGCCATGCCAGCCATCCATAGAGGGATCATTGCCGGGAAATTAAAAGGCGTGATGCCAGCGACTACACCCAGTGGCTTGCGCATCGAGTAGATATCAATACCACGCGCAACATTGTCGGAAAATTCGCCTTTTTGCTGATGGGGTGCACCACAGGCAAATTCCGCTACTTCGATTCCGCGTAACACCGAACCCATCGCATCTTCTATGACCTTGCCGTGCTCTTTCGAAACCAGGGTAGCCAGTTCATGTTGGTGTTCGTATAGCAGGTGAACAAACTTGGTCATCACGCGTGAACGTTGCAATACTGAAGTCGCTGCCCAGCCCGGGAAAGCCTGTTCGGCAGACGCGATAGCGACTTCGACTTCAGACTTTGAAGCAAGTGGCACCTCAGACGATTTAACGCCCAGACTTGGATTAAAAATATCGCCAAATCTGCCGCTGTTACCGGGAACTCTCTCGCCGTTAACAAAATGAAACAATTGACTGATCTCTGTTGATACAACTTCTGCTGGCTGGCTCATAACGGCTCCGCGGTAGATGGTTCTTGAATTAGGGGCGATAGTATATTAAAGATATTTCTGCATATCTATAGTGGATAATCCACACCCAATCTGCAAAAATACACTGTAATTTTATCTCCAGAACATGGTTAACCCCTTCTCCCTCAGGGAGAAGGCAGGGATGAGGGGGCAATGTCAGGCGAAGCCAGAATCGAATCATGGTCGATGGATTAATAAAACCCTCACCCCAACCCTCGCGAGACGTCGCACCGCCCAGAGGGAGAGGGAGTTCGACAAACATCTAAATTTAAAAAATTCAGGAAATTTATGTACGACTGGAACGACCTACGCTATTTTCTCGAGCTTTCCCGCCAGGGCAAGCTGGTGCGAGCGGCCGCTCGCCTGCAGGTTGACCATACTACCGTGAGCCGGCGCATAGGCGCGCTCGAAAAGCAGTTAGACGTACGCCTGTTCGACAAGTCACCGCGCGGTTACCAGTTAACCGATGCCGGTTTACGCCTGCTGCCAATGGCAGAAAAGATCGAGACCCAGTCTCTCGAGTTGTACCAGGATATTTCCGGTAAAGATGCCCGTTTGAGCGGCACCGTGAGGGTTGCTACACCCGAGGCGCTGGGATCGCAGGTTATCGCAAAACATGTGACCGAGTTTCGCAACGAACACCCGGATATCGAAATAGAACTGGTTGCAGAAACCCGTCGCATGAGTTTGTCAAAACGAGAAGCAGACATATCGATCAACTTCGCCCGGCCGGAGAGTGGTCGCCTGATTAGCTGGAAACTCTGCGATTACCGCCTGAAACTATACGGCGCACGCGATTATCTGGATAAGAACCCGCCGATCAATAGCCAGGATGACCTCGCTCAGCATCATTTTGTCAGTTACATCGACGACCTGATCGAAATGCCCGAACTACGTTTCTTCGAAAACACGATCAAAAATGCGCACGTGGTATTTCGGAGCACCAATGTCAGCGCACAGTTCAATGCCATACTCGATGGTATCGGCCTCGGCATGGTGCATTGCTTTATGGCACAAAATGAAGACCGGTTGATACCGGTATTGTCTGATCAAATATCGGTGGACCGTACTTACTGGCTGTTAGTGCATGAAGATTTGCGAAATGTCGCACGGGTCGATGTAGTATGTCGATTTTTAACCCAGCTACTACGCGGCAATAAAAATTTAATGATGGGCTAAAGCTTGTCGCCTCTCAGTTCCAGAACCCGTTGATGCAGGAGCGCGGGTGAGACATCGGCAGGTTCAACTGCTTGCCCGGCTACCACTTCGATTCGACTGAAGAAACCACGTGGAAACAGGCGTGTCATTGCGTTGCCATACTTGCGGCTAAAGAAACTGCCCCACAATCCGCGCAAGGCCAGGGGTACTGTTGGTACCGGGTCGCGGTCAAGGATTTTCATAACGCCGCCTTTGAATTCGTTTAACTCACCGGTTTCGGTGATTTTACCTTCGGGGAAAATACAAATCACTTCGCCACTTTTCAGTGACTGACTGACCTGGTCAAAAGCTTTTTGCATCAGTTCCCGGTTTTCCTTTTTGCTGGCGATCGGGATAGCTTGCGCGGTTTTAAAAATAAACGACAGGACTGGAAACTGAAAAATACGATAGTACATCACATAGCGAATGGGGCGTCTTATGCTACCGGCGAGCACCAGCGCATCAATAAAACTAACATGGTTGCATACTAACAGTACGGGGCCGGTATCAGGAATATTTTCGAGATCGGTTTTATCGACCCGGTAAGCGGCGCTAACCAGCAACCAGACCAGCAGGCGCATAATGAATTCGGGAACCAGCATGAATATGAATAAAGCAACAGCAGCATTCATGATTGCCATAATTAAAAACAGGGTCGGAATGGATATACCTGATGAAAGTGCAAAGAAACCGTAAAGTGCAGCTACCACCATGAACAATGCATTCAATACGTTGTTAGCCGCGATAATGCGTGAGCGATTCTTTTCATCACTGCGCTGTTGAACCAGCGCGTAGAGCGGCACAATATAAATACCACCCGAAACACCAAGCATCATAATATCGAACATCACTCTAAAATTACCACCGTCGGCAATGAAAGCCATGGGCGTAGCTAAAGCGTCAGCGTTTGAAATCGATTGACTAAAAAAGAGATCGACGCCAAACAGGGTCAGACCCAGGGCGCCTATGGGCACGAGGCCAATTTCGACCATTCGCCCCGACATGCGCTCACACAGAAACGATCCAGCGCCAATTCCAATTGAAAACATCGCCAATAACAAAACATAAACCTGTTCATTACCGCCGAGCTCATAACGGACGAAATTGGGAAGCTGCGTGATATAGGTAATGCCGATAAACCAGAACCAGGAGATTCCCATCACCGAATAGAATACAGTTTGATTTTGGCGAGCATCTCGCATGATTTTGCGAGTTTGTGTAAATATATTGAAACTTAGCTTGAGCTCAGGAGATGCCGCAGGCAACATCGGAATCGACCGACTCGTCCAGTAACCGCAGAGTGCAACGAAAACCACCGCAATACCGAGTTCGGTAGTGCCAATATCAATGATGAAAACACCAGCGATCAAACCTAAAAGAATGGCCAGAAAAGTTCCAAACTCGACCATCGCATTGCCACCAACCAGCTCTTCGGGCTGCAATGCCTGCGGTAACAGGCTGTATTTAACTGGACCAAACAAAGCTGATTGAGTGCCCATGAGAAACAAAATAGCTATCAATAATTCAGCACTTTGCAAATAAAACGATATGGCGCCAAGCAACATGATAAAAATTTCGAGCTGTTTTATACGCCGTATCAGGTTTGATTTTTCGAACTTGTCTGCGAGTTGGCCGGCGATGGGGGAAAACAAAAAGAAAGGCAGGATAAACAAGCCGGCAGCGATATTCACCAGCGTATTGCTTGCGTCCCTGGAAATGTTAGCCGCCTGGAAGGCGATAAAAATTGTCAGGCCATTTTTATAAAGATTATCGTTAAAAGCACCCAACAACTGGGTTAGAAAAAACGGCCGGAAGCGAAGGCTAGCTAATAATTTAATCGAATCTGGCATAGAGATTTTCCACTACTACTTATGTACAGTCTAACAGGCAAGATGCAATCTACTACAGAATTGGGACATTTGCTTATCGCAAAATTATCCTTCGGTGACTTTAAAAGAATGTAATCTACAGGACATGGATGCCAAATGATGCAAGAATACCTGCATTATCAAACCAATTATTAACCAGTCTAACTAATCGAACTATTTACAGGAATACGAAACCATGGAGAACACTGACAAACTCGCGGTGCTGATTGATGCAGACAATGCGCAGCCCAGTATTGTTGACGGTCTACAGGCAGAAATTGCCAATTATGGCGTTGCCAGCGTCAAGAGAATTTACGGCGACTGGACATCGCCCAGCTTAAAGGGCTGGAAAGAAGTCTTGCTTCAACATTCGATTCAGCCCATGCAACAGTTTGCTTATACAAAGGGTAAAAATGCTACCGATAGTGCGATGATTATCGATGCCATGGATTTGTTATATACCGGCAACTTCAATGGTTTCTGTATTGTTTCGAGCGATAGTGATTTTACCAAGCTGGCGTCGAGGATCAGGGAAGCTGGTCTCGTGGTTTATGGCTTTGGTGAAAAAAAGACACCGTCACCTTTCGTCTCGGCCTGCGACAAATTTATCTTCACAGAGGTTCTTCGTGGCAAGTCCGATGAGGGCAAAGCGATTGCGAAGAAGACGACCAGTCAACTAAAACAGGAAACCAGGCTAGTTAATCTGCTACGAAATGCGGTAGAGGCGGCCTCCGATGACAGCGGTTGGGCGCACCTGGCGTCTGTGGGCAGTAATGTTGCCAAGCAGTCCCCGGAGTTTGATCCGCGCAATTATGGTTATGTGAAACTGGGTGATCTGGTTACCGCGACTACACTTTTTGATCGTGAAGAAAGAACCGTAGGCTCTACCAATTCGAAGGCGATCTATATCCGCGATAAACGCTGGAAATAATATGAAATTTGCGCAGCTGGTGCTGGTGTCGATTTTTTGCCTGCCACTTTCAATTGTCTGGGCAGGCGATGATCAATCTGCCATCGGTTATGCAACTGTAGAAGAAGCCTATGCTGCCCTCGGGGCAGATCCATCGGCGGCGTTAACCGAGTACGGCGGCTGGAGCATTTTCAATGTGAAGGCTGATGGCAAATACATACTATGGTCATTTACACCAGAAAAACATTCGGCACACCCTTCTGTGATACGCAGAGACATCGTTAAAAAGGATGGAGAAATCTTTATTAACATGAACGCACTATGTCATGCCGAAAAGGCGAGCTGCGACACGCTGATTGAAGAATTCAGGCTAATAAACGAAAACATCAAGAACAACATGGTGGATAGTTAAACAGCTAGCCCGAGGCCTCAGGCACTAGCTCGTGTTTCAGGCTTTTCGCGGTGGTAGGCCAGTGTGCTGGGTCAGGATTCTGCCTCTCCCCGGATTCGATTTTTGGCCGTGTTTTACGCCGTAAGAGTTTTTTCTGCGCGGACTTTGATAGTCGCCATTCTTCGAAGACTGGTAAGCTGGTATCAACTGGTGCTTTTTGTTTCCGATCAGATCTTCCCTGCCCAATTCCTTTAGGGCTTCGCGCAATAGTGGCCAGTTATCGGGATCATGGTATCTCAGAAACGCCTTGTGCAACCTGCGCTGGCGTTCACCTTTTGGAGAAGTAACGTCCTCGCTATCCCTTTTCACACGCTTCAAAGGGTTTTTGCCGCTATGGTACATGGCGGTCGCGGTTGCCATCGGTGACGGATAAAAGTTTTGCACCTGGTCAGCCTTGAAGCCATTTTGTTTTAGCCAGATCGCCAGGTTCATCATGTCTTCGTCGGTTGTGCCCGGATGGGCGGCGATGAAATAAGGAATAAGGTACTGCTCTTTGCCGGCCTTTTTTGAAAACTTTTCAAACATGGCTTTGAAGCGATCATAACTTCCCATACCTGGTTTCATCATTTTCGACAGCGGTCCCTGTTCAGTATGCTCAGGAGCGATTTTTAAATAGCCGCCAACATGATGGGTGACCAGTTCCTCGACATATTCCGGTGACTCGACGGCGAGGTCGTAGCGTAGTCCAGAACTGATCAATACCTTCTTAACCCCTTTTAAATTACGGGCACGCCGGTACAAACCGATCAATGCCGAATGATCAGTATTCAGATTTTCACAAATGCCAGGATAAACACAGGAAGGGCGTCGACAGGCAGTCTCGATGGCTTTTGATTTGCAGGCGATTCGATACATGTTGGCGGTGGGCCCGCCGAGGTCGGATATGACGCCAGTGAACCCGGGTACCTTGTCCCTGATTTGTTCCATTTCGCTGATGATCGAATCTTCCGAGCGATTCTGGATAATCCGGCCCTCGTGTTCGGTTATCGAGCAAAAAGTGCAGCCACCAAAACAACCGCGCATGATATTGATCGAGAAGCGGATCATTTCATAGGCTGGAATTTTCCTGCCAGCATAAAGCGGGTGTGGCACCCTGGCATAATTAAAACCGAATACGTAATCCATCTCGTCGGTGCTGAGTGGAATTGGCGGTGGATTAAACCAGATCTTCTGGCCGCCCTGGTTTTGCACCAATGCCATCGCGTTTCCAGGGTTGGTTTCCAGATGCAGGACCCGGTTTGCGTGCGCATACAGGACCGGGTCGCGACTAACATCGTTAAACGAGGGCAGCCGAACAACAGTGCTTAATCGTTGTTCGAGCCTCTGCTGCATTTTCTGCAACTTGCCGGTTAACTGGGGCTGGACGCTTTTATCAATTTTGGCAGCAGATTCGTTGCTGGCATCGCAGTCAGGCTGGTCGATGATTTGATATGGGTTTATCGGTTGTTCAACCCGTCCCGGTTTATCGACGTTGGTGGAGTCAAGTACACGCCAATCGGGCGGTATATCCTTGATGAAAAAAGCCGAACCGCGAACATTACGAATTTCGCTGATGTCTTCGCCCTGCGCCAGCCTGAGCGCAATTTCTACGATTGCTCTTTCAGCATTACCATAAACCAGCATATCTGCCCTGGCATCGGACAGGATTGAGCGTCGAACCTTGTCCTGCCAGTAATCATAATGGGCAATTCGCCTCAGCGAGGCTTCGATGCCGCCAATCAGGATCGGAACATCCTTGTAAGCCTCACGACAACGCTGCGAATACACCACCGAACATCGATCGGGTCTGCGACCTCCGACATCATCGGGGGAATAGGCATCGTCCGAACGAATCTTGCGATCGGCGGTATATCGATTAATCATCGAGTCCATGTTGCCGGCAGTAACACCAAAGAACAGGTTGGGCTTTCCTAGCACTTTAAACGGATCGGCTGAATGCCAATCGGGTTGATCGATGATGCCCACCCTGTAACCCTGGGCCTCGAGCAGGCGACCAATGATCGCCATGCCAAAGCTTGGATGGTCGACATAGGCGTCACCGGTAACAATGATAATGTCACAGCTATCCCAGCCTAATTGATCCATTTCCGCCCGCGAAACTGGTAAAAAGGGAGCAACACCAAAACACTCTGCCCAGTACAATGGGTAATGGTTAAGTGGTTTTGGCTGGTTCGAGAGGGTAATTTGCATAAGGTTTTCCGGCTAGCGTCGGATTCTACCTGAAACTGTAGCGTAGATGTTGGTTTCGGCTAACATAGGCTCCCTCACCCTAACCCTCTCGAGACGTCGCACCGCCCAGAGGGAGAGGGTTAGGGTGAGGGTATCTTTAGAGGCTTTTTAGAATACTCCGCAATATGTTGCGCAAAGAGACTCGAAGTACTTCAGCCTTGTCGGCATCGTAACTCCAGGGCGCCTCCTCGAGCATATAGTTACACTGCGCCAGTTCCATCTGGATTGCATGAAATCCAGTCTGTGGATTACCATAGTGTCGCGTGGTCCAGCCCCCTTTGAAGCGGCCATTGAGTACGTGCCGGTATTGTTTTTCTCGCGCACAGGCATTGAGCACGATGGACTCGAGTTCCGGACTACAGGACTGGCTACTATTGGTGCCGATATTAAAATCAGGTAGCTGGCCTTCAAATAAATAGGGCACGAGTGAACGAATCGAGTGGCAATCGTAGAGTATCACATAGCCGTGCTTCTGGTGAATGCGGTCGATCTGTTCGTGCAGGGCATCGTGGTAAGGTTGATGAAATTGTTGCTGGCGTTGCTGGATTTCATCCTCACTCGGCTCTTGCCCGGCATTGTAAATAGGTTCGCCGTCGAAAGTGGTAGTTGGGCAAAGGCTAGTCGTGTTCTGCCCGGGATACAGGGATCGATCCGAGGGGTCGCGATTGGCATCGATGACATAGCGATGGATTGGCGTGCTGACAATGGTGCTGTTGTCGACCAGGTCTTCGTATAGCCGGCTGATATGCCAGTCGGTATCTGCAAGCGCGCGGCCAGTGTCGTTGAGGCGCTCCAGGACAGTCTGTGGAATTTCGGTGCCGCCATGCGGTTGCGCCAGTAGCAACGGGCTATCACCAGTATCGACCTTAACTTTCATTCGCTACTCAAATCCGGCAACAGGCTGTCGCCTTCCAGTGCCCCGATGATTTCACCGCTCATCACCATTTGTTTAACCATCGCAATATCGTCGGCGAGATATCGATCTTGCTCGAGGCGTTTTACTTTCCTGCGAACTACGCGCATTACCTTGATTAGAGCCGGGCTGGTCTTTATGGGTGCGCGGAACTCGATACCCTGCACGCCGGTAAGCAATTCGATGGCAATAATGCTGGCCAGGTTGTGATTCATCGAATCGAGTCTTCTTGCTGCATGACAGGCCATCGATACATGGTCTTCCTGGTTGGCGCTGGTCGGCGTCGAATCGATCGAACAGGGCATCGCCTTTTGCTTATTCTCTGACATCAGTGCTGCCGAGGTAACCTCGGCTATCATGAAGCCTGAATTGAGTCCCGGGTCGGGGGATAAAAACGCGGGCAGGCCGAAACTCTGCGCGGGGTCGACCGTGATTGAAATGCGGCGCTCGGTAATTGAACCAATCTCGGCAATTGCCAGTGCACACTGGTCGGCAGCAAAAGCCACCGGTTCGGCGTGAAAATTACCACCCGAGAGGATGGACCCATCCTCGACAACAACAATCGGGTTATCTGTTACCGCATTCGCCTCTATTTCCAGGGTTTTAGCGATCTGGCGCAACATATCCATGCAGGCACCCATAACCTGTGGCTGGCAGCGGATGCTATAGGGGTCCTGCACGCGTTCGTCGTCTTCGCGGTGCGATTCTCGAATGATCGAATCTGCGAGCAAGGCCCGTGTTGTTGTAGCGGCATCGATCTGCCCTTTTAAGCCGCGAAAAGCGTGAATTTCGGGCCTGAATGGAGCGGTTGAACCCATCAAAGCGTCGGTGGTCATGGCGCCTGATACCAGAGCTGTTTGCGCCAGGCTCCAGCTATCGAACAGGGCGCCGAGTGCGAGAGCGGTCGATACCTGGGTGCCATTGATCATACCCAGTCCTTCTTTTGGGCCGAGCGCGAGCGGCTCCAGGCCGGCTGCTTGCAGGGCCTCGAGCGCCGGCATGGTTTTGCCCCGGTAGCTTGCGTAACCTTCACCCAGGATAACCGCGGTGAGATGGGCAAGTGGTGCCAGGTCACCGGAAGCACCGACCGAGCCCTTTTCTGGAACAACAGGCGTCAGGCCTAGTTGCAGAAAGGTTTCGAGACGTTTTATCAGTTGCCAGCGAACGCCCGAGGCACCTCGGCCAAGTGATATAATTTTTAGTACCATGACCATGCGCACGATATTTAGCGGCAAGGGTTCGCCCACGCCACAACAATGCGAGACGATTAGATTGCGTTGTAACATCGTGGTTTGTTGTGCCGGAATGCGCGTACTCGCAAGTTTGCCGAAGCCCGTATTAATTCCGTACACGGCGCTGTCCCCATCAGCAGCCTGTTGCACGATCGCAGCCGCTGCATCGACCCGTTGTTTACAGGATTCGTCGATAGTAAATTCGAGGTCATGCCGATAGACGCGGCAGAGGTCATCCAGGGTCATGGCCCCGGGCTTGAGTACGAGTTTATTAGTCATAGTTAGTCCGCCAGATCATCGAGAGTGTTTCTGAATTTCCGGGCGATAGTTTCTTCATGGATATGATGTCCCCGATCGATTACTTTTTGGCCGCCAACATACACATCACTGACCAGGTTTTCATTGCCCGAAAATATCCAGCTATCGATTAGATCATCTTGGGTGCGGCCATAAAGACGAGGATGTTGATCGTCAAGGACAACCAGGTCGGCGCGATAACCCGGGCTGATACGACCAATTTTTCGACCGCAGGCCTGCGCGCCACCTTCCAGTGCACCATCAAGCAGGTTTCGGCCTGTGTTTGCCTTTTCTTTTGATACCAGCAGGTTACGATTGCGGGTCAATAATCGTTGCCCATATTCGAGCCAGCGCAATTCTTCAACCGGGTCGATTGATATATGACTATCCGATCCAATTGCCCAGCGGCCATTCGATTCAAGGTATTCGACTGCATTAAAAAACCCGTCACCGAGATTTGCTTCCGTGGTCGGACATAGTCCGGCAACACAGCCGCTGTTTGCCATTGATGCGGTTTCTTCTGAAGTCATATGGGTGGCATGGATCAGGCACCAGTTGTGGTCGATATCAAAGTGATCGAACAACCATTCGACCGGGCGTTGTTGACTCCAGGCCAGGCAGTCGTCGACCTCTTTGGTTTGCTCTGCGATGTGCAGATGAATCGCGGCGAGCTCATCACCGCAACTATCGATAACGTCTTGCAGCAGGGGTTGGCTAATCGCCCGCAATGAATGCGGCGCTATGCCGACTGATGTATTGTCATCGGTTCTGGAAGCATTTTGTAACGAATTGACGATTTCGACAAAGTCATCACTGTCATTCAGAAAACGTCTTTGCGCGTCTATCGGTTCGGCTTCGCCGAAGCCCCCGTAACGATAGAGTACCGGCAGTGCGGTAAACCCAAGTCCAACTGCGGCAGCCGCGTTCATACACTGCAAGCTCATCTCGGCGCGGTCGCCGTAGGCTTGCCCATGAAAATCGTGATGCAGATATTGAAATTCCCCGACACTGGTGTAACCCGCTTTTAGCATCTCGAGATAGAGCTGCGCCGAAATATGGAACAGGTGCTTTGGCTGAATACGCTCGAGGTAGTGATACATGACTTTACGCCAGGTCCAGAAGCTGTCCTTTGCACTATCGGCAGTTTGGCCGGCACGCTCGCCCAGGCCTGCCATGGCGCGTTGATGGGCATGCGAGTGAACATTGGGTATTCCGGGAATAAGTGTGCCCGTGCGTTCGCCTTTAGAATAGGAAACCCCGGGCGTAACCTGGTTAATATTACCCCGGTTATCGAGTCTTATTTCAACTCCTTTTGCCCAGCCTTCTGGTAGAAGCGCCGACGCTGCCCATATTATTTGATTCATCCTTTACCCTTTCCTGTAAATACCCTGATCGTATTACTTTATTGTTAAGTAAAAAACCTTGCGATGCTAGTGAAATGAACGTAACATACTTGTATATACAAGTATAGCGGACTTTCGGAAATGTCACAGACACTCTTCATCCATGCGCAACTCGCCACCATGAGCGGTTTATCCGGTTATGGCCTGGTCGAGAATGCCGCGATGTTGGTCGACGGCGATCGGATCCAATGGATCAGACCGATGGATCAGGTGCAAACGCTAGCCGGTGTTGAAATAGTGGATTGCAAAGGCAGACTTGTTACACCGGGCCTGATCGATTGTCATACCCACCTGGTCTATGGCGGTGATAGGGCCGACGAATTTGAACTCCGGCTTGAGGGAGTGAGTTACGCAGAGATCGCGAAAAAAGGCGGTGGCATTTTGTCGACGGTTAATGCCACGCGCGCAGCCTCGGAAGCCGAACTACTGGAGCAGGCCGGACCCCGTCTCGAACAATTGCTCAGCGAGGGCGTTACCACGGTAGAAATCAAGTCGGGTTACGGTCTTGACCGCGATAACGAAATCAAGATGCTACGTGTCGCCCGGCGCCTGGGTGAAATTTACGGCATACGGGTTAAGAAGACCTTCCTCGGTGCACATGCATTACCGCCTGAGTTTGAAGCCCGCTCCGATGACTATATTCAACAAGTATGCGAGGACATGCTACCGCGTGCGCATGCCGAGGGGCTGGTCGATGCGGTCGATGTCTTTATCGAGTCGATCGCATTCAGCGTTGAGCAGGCAGAACGAGTTTTTGATGCTGCAACAAAGCTTGGGTTACCGCTGAAAGCGCATGTCGAGCAACTGAGTAACCTCGGTGGTGCGGTCATGGCCGCTGCACGGTCGGCTTTATCGGTCGATCATATCGAATACCTGAAGGGTTCAGATGTGATACATCTAGCCGGCGTCGAAACGGTTGCGGTATTGCTGCCGGGTGCATTCTACGTGTTGCGCGAAACCCAACTGCCGCCAATCGAGGCATTGCGACAGCATAAGATCCCGATCGCGATCGCTACCGATTCCAATCCAGGTAGTTCTCCGGTTAACTCGTTACTGTTAATTATGAACATGGCCTGTACCTTGTTCCGCCTTACCCCTGCCGAGGCCCTGCGTGGGGTTACCAGCAGTGCCGCAAAAGCACTGGGACTGGATTCTGAAATTGGTACGCTAGAAGCCGGCAAGCAGGCCGACCTCGTAATATGGGATATCGAGCGGCCTGCGCAACTCGCTTATCAAATCGGAATAAATTCCTGTGCCGGCGTAATGCAGGCGGGGAACTGGCGCAAACCTTTGGCGACCGGGACAGCGACATGAGCGCGATACTGAAAAGCTTCGACGACATCGATAAGACCGCAGCCGAACCGATCTACCAGCAGATCAAGAATACGATTCAGGAAAAAATCCGTAACGGTGACTGGATTGCGGGGCAAAAACTGCCCTCAGAAAACGCCCTGGTCGAGGCGCTCGGGGTCAGCCGCATGACAATTCATCGGGCATTGCGTGAGCTCACCCATGACGGCCTGATTAATCGCGTGCATGGCCTCGGTTCATTCGTTGCCGATGCGCCGCGTCATGCCAGCCTGATTGAACTCAAGGACATTGCGATCGAAATCGAACTAAGCGGCAAGCGGCACCGTTCGCAGGTCCTGTCCCTGAGCAGTGAAGCGGCTAACGCGGAAGTATCGAGACAAATGCAGATAGACGACGGCAAGGCAGTCTATTTTCTAAATGCGGTTCATTTTCAGGATGACATTCCGATTCAGCTCGAATGCCGATATGTGAATCCCGACCTGGTGCCTGATTTCCTGACCCAGGATTTCAGTTGCTTCACTTCGACCAGTTATTTGTTAAACCAATTTCAGCCGGATGAGATGGAACACATCGTCCGAGCGGTGATGCCCGATGAGCAGGCCCGGCAAGCACTACGCATCGACAGTAACGAGCCCTGCCTGCAACTTTCACGACGCACCTGGAAAAATGACCGGGTCGTCACTTATGCCATCATGACCTATCCCAGCAGCCGTTATGACCTGGGTGCCCGTTATGCAATTTAGCGCTAACAACCCTTATTTCGGAGGATAATCCAATGCCCTTAGATCGTACCGACAACAACCGTAAAATCCGTGCCCCGCGGGGTAGTGAATTAACCTGTAAGAGCTGGTTGACCGAAGCCCCCTACCGCATGATCCAGAATAACCTGGACCCCGAAGTAGCCGAAAAACCCGAGCAGCTTATCGTATATGGTGGCATAGGGCGGGCAGCCCGCAACTGGGCATGCTACGACAAGATTCTCGAGTGCCTGAAACAACTAGAGGACGATGAAAGCCTGTTAGTCCAGTCTGGAAAGCCGGTGGGTGTGTTCAAAACCCACGTCGATGCACCACGTGTGCTGATTGCAAACTCCAACCTGGTGCCGGCCTGGTCGACCTGGGAGCATTTCAACGAACTCGATCGCAAAGGGTTAATGATGTATGGGCAGATGACCGCGGGTTCATGGATATATATCGGCAGCCAGGGCATAGTCCAGGGTACTTACGAAACTTTTGTCGAAGCTGGACGCCAGCACTTCAACGGCGATACGCGAGGTAAGTGGATTCTCACCTCCGGACTTGGCGGCATGGGTGGGGCGCAACCGTTGGCCGCGACTATGGCGGGGTACAGCATACTGTGTATCGAGTGTGACGAGGATCGAATCGATTTCCGACTGCGAACCAAATACCTGGACAAGAAAGCCGATTCTCTCGAGCAGGCCCTGCAAATGATTGAAGATGCCTGCGCCAATGGTGAGGCAATATCGGTAGGCCTGTTGGGTAACGGCGGTGAAATATTGCCTGAACTGGTGAAGCGCGGCGTTAAACCCAGCCTGGTTACCGACCAGACTTCGGCCCACGACCCGGTCAACGGCTACCTGCCGATCGGCTGGACCATGGAACAATGGACCATGAAGCGCAGTACCGACCCGGAACTGGTCGCCAGCGAAGCGAGAAAATCGATGGCCGTGCACGTGCAGGCGATGCTGGACTTCCATGACCAGGGTATTGCAACCGTCGACTATGGCAATAATATCCGTCAGGAAGCTTTTAATCTTGGCATCAAGAATGCCTTTGATTTCCCTGGTTTTGTGCCAGCTTATATTCGCCCGTTGTTTTGTCGTGGTATTGGTCCGTTTCGCTGGGTAGCTTTATCCGGTGATCCCGAGGACATCTACAAAACTGACGCCAAGGTGAAAGAGTTGATCCCGGATGATCCACACCTGCATAACTGGATCGATATGGCCCAGAGCCGCATCAGTTTCCAGGGGCTGCCCGCTCGGATTTGCTGGGTAGGTCTTGGTGATCGAGACCGCCTCGGCCTCGCCTTCAACGAAATGGTCAAATCGGGTGAATTAAAAGCACCGGTGGTAATCGGTCGCGATCATCTCGATTCGGGTTCTGTTGCCAGCCCCAATCGTGAAACCGAGTCGATGATGGATGGTTCTGACGCAGTCTCCGACTGGGCCTTGTTAAATCTTTTACTAAGCACATCGGGCGGTGCTACCTGGGTTTCGTTTCACCACGGTGGTGGAGTCGGCATGGGCTACTCGCAACATGCGGGACTGGTTATCTGCTGTGATGGTACGGATGCTGCCAGTGAGCGCATCAAACGGGTACTGTGGAATGATCCAGCTACAGGTGTGATGCGACACGCGGATGCCGGCTACGAAGAAGCGAAAGCCTGTGCACGCGAACACGGTCTCAACCTGGGTGCTATTGAGCTGGATTAACCGGGAACAACCGGGGACGTAACACAATTAATTAGGCTAAAATAGTGTTGCACCGCCAATTTTTTATGCTCGTAGGTATTTGCTAATCGCGTGCGAAATCGCGCTAAATCCGAAGCAGGCGGTGACACCGACAAAGGATCCAATTCCGCTCGCACAATCGAGCGTGGTTCTCTCCTTCTGACCGGGCTTGGCAAAACTCACGCTACCATTTGCAGCCGGGTAAACCGCCTGTTCGGTTGAGAACACACAGTCTATCGCAAAACGGCGTTTAGGGTTGCGGCTATAACCAACTTGATGGCGTAGATTGGAGCGCAGTTTAGCGAGTAACGGGTCGTTGTAAGTTTGGGTTAGATCAGCTATTTCAATTTTACTCGGATCGGTTAAACCGCCGGCACCACCGGTAGAGACGATACGTATCTTGTTTCGTCTGCAATAATGCACCAGCGATAGCTTGTGCTGAACGTGGTCTATCGAATCAATAACATAGTCATAATGCGCAAAATCAAACTTTTCCATACTGGCCCGTGTTACCAGATCGTCGATTGCGACGCAGTTACATTCGGGGTTAATGCGCATAATGCGATCTCTGAGTACTTCGACCTTACTTGCACCGATGGTATTTTCGAGAGCATGGATCTGCCGATTGGTATTGCTGGTGTCGATGTCATCGTGGTCGATTAAGCTGATCGCTCCAATGCCGGAGCGGGCCGCGGCTTCCGCTGCCCAGGAACCTACACCGCCAACACCGACGATACAAAAATGGGCGCTGCTTAATTTATCGAGAGCTTTGCTGCCGAATACCCTGGCCAGGCCTCCAAATCGATCGAAATACCCCTGGTTTAACATTGGCGACCCACTGAATTTAGTAGGACAAGTGTATTGGTATAGACAGCAACTGTCATTACAATACGAGTAGCCTTAATTTTGAAAAATATTGTTTACCTTTAAAAGGACCCTGTATGAATACTACCTGTCTGTTTACAATTTCTGCACCTTCCGGTGCCGGTAAGACCAGTTTGGTAAAAGCGCTGGCGGAGAGAAAGCAGAGCTCGATTGCTGTTAGTGTTTCGCATTCAACCCGAGAAATGCGCCCCGGAGAAACCGATGGTGTTGATTACCATTTTGTATCCGAGGACACTTTCAAGCAGATGGTTGCCGATGACCAGTTCCTCGAAAACGCATCTGTATTTGATAAGCGCTATGGTACCGCGCGGGCATCGGTAGAAGCTTTTCTCGACAGTGGCAAACATGTGATCCTGGAAATAGACTGGCAGGGAGCGCGACAGGTGAAGAAAATGATGCCAGATACGGTGTGCATTTATATTTTGCCGCCATCTCGCGAATCACTGGAACAGCGCTTGATAGACCGTGCCACGGATGATATGAAAACTATCGAAAGCCGCATGATGCAGGCCGATAGAGAAATGTCACACTACGGTGACGCAGAGTTTATCGTGGTTAACGTGAATTTTGAGCGGGCTTTACACGATCTTGAAAGCATTATTCATGCGCAAAGTTTGACTTTAAACTGCCAAAAAGCGAAATATAAAGATTTATTTGACTCAATTCCGGACGAAATAGCCTAATCTTAACCACCAGGCTGGAAATATCTGCGGCAAAAATATCTTTCGGTCAAAATCGATACTTTCAAGTCGTTGATTTTAATAGAATAAAAATTATTCTAAGGTGTTTTATTAATTTACCGGAATTTTTTAACAGAATCCTTCCGCTTTAGCCGAGATTTGGCTAGAATGGCGCCCCTTTTTTGGATTGTGCACCCTGGAGCTAAAACATGGCCCGTATTACTGTTGAAGATTGTCTCGAACACGTCGATAACCGCTTTGACCTGGTATTGCTGGCCGCGCGTCGTGCAAGACAAATTTCACAGGGCGCAGACCCTCTGGTACCCGCCGAAAACGATAAGCCAACTGTAATCGCGTTACGAGAAATTGCTGAAAACCTGGTTTCTATCAATACCATGGATGAAATGGAAGCCCAGCGTGAAATCGAAAGAATTACCAACGACGATCAACTGGTTCGTGAGATCGCCCAGGCCAGCCTAAACAACGAAATCACTGAATAAAACGGTTCTTCCTAACCAAACCTTCATCATTTTCCCCCGACTTTCGCATTTGCGAAAGTTGAACCCTTGTCGAAACCTAAACTATATTAGTTAGATATGATATAACCATCGGTTAATATTTAATCGAAGGGCCTTAGGTACTCATATAATGGTGTCACGGGCGGAAAACGCTAACCTTTTCGAAGTCGTCGCCGACGGGCAACCAGTCAGCGAAGATAGCACTCGAATTGGTGAGCTTTGCGCAGAACTGGAAACTTACCTGGAACCCCACCAGGTCGAGGAAGTTTATCGCGCCTACCAGCTTGGCGCGCGAGCGCACGAAGGCCAGAGCCGCGTTTCCGGCGAACCTTATATCAGTCATCCGGTCGAGGTCGCTTTAATCCTCAGTGAAATGCGCATGGATGCAAACACTATCATCGCCGCCATTTTGCACGATGTAATCGAAGATACACCCACCCTCAAAGAAAACCTGGTCGAAGAGTTTGGTGAAGAAGTTGCCGACCTGGTCGATGGCGTCAGCAAGCTGGCAAAAATCGATTTCCGTAGCAGAGCCGAGGCGCAGGCTGAAAATTTCCGCAAAATGATGCTGGCGATGGCGAAGGACATTCGTGTCATTATTATCAAGCTTGCCGACCGCCTGCATAACATGCGTACGCTCGATGCCATGCGACCCGACAAGCGTAGACGAATTGCGCGTGAAACCATGGATATCTACGCGCCGATTGCGAATCGTCTTGGCATTTTCAAGATGCGACACGAGCTGCTCGATTTATCGATTAAAAGCGCCTATCCAATGCGCTACCGTGCGCTTGAAAGCGCCTGTAAGGAAGTGGTCGGTTACCGTAAGGAAATATTCAACACCATCGAGGCCGCGATTCAAAATCGACTGAAGGAAGCGAATATCAATGCAACGGTAAAATACCGGCAAAAGAATATTCACAGTATTTACCGCAAGATGAAGGAGAAAAAAGTCAGTTTCAAGTCACTCACTGACGTATTTGGAGTACGCATCATGACCGAATCGGTTGATGACTGTTACCGCGTACTGGGGCTGATGCACAACCTCTACAAACCCTTGCCGGGTAAATTCAAAGATTATCTGGCGATTCCGAAGACCAATGGCTATCAATCGTTACATAGCAGCCTGTTTGGCCCGCATGGGGTTGCCATTGAAGTGCAGATACGAACCGAGGAGATGGATCGCTTTGCCGAATCGGGTATTGCTGCCCACTGGTTTTACAAGGAAGGTGAAAACAATTCGACCACGGCACAGACGCGAGCCCTCGAATGGTTAAAGAGCCTGCTGGAAATGCAGCAAAAATCGGGCAGTTCACAGGAATTTCTCGAGAGTGTAAAAGTTGACCTGTTTCCGGACGAGATTTATGTTTTCACTCCCAAGGGAGATATCAAGAAACTACCGCGTGGTTCCACCGTGGTTGATTTTGCCTACGCGGTACACACTGATGTTGGAAACACCTGCGTTGCGGCGCGAATCGACAACCGCATGTCTCCGCTCAGCAACCCGTTATACAATGGCCAGACAATCGAAATTATCAGTTCGGATGCAAGCCGACCGCATCCCAGTTGGCTGGATTTTGTGATCACCGCGAAGGCACGAACCAATATCCGGCATTTCCTCAAATCATTACAAAAAGCAGAAGCGATCACCCTCGGGCAACGTTTGTTACAACAGTCAGTGAGCAACCTCGTCGGCAGGGACGAGGCCATAACCTCGGCAAAGTTTTCAAAAGTGCTGGAACAGTACCGTATGAGCGACCCGCAGGAACTGCTCGCCGAGATCGGTCTTGGAAATCGCAATTCCAGCCTGGTTGCGAAGGCCATGTACGATATTTCGGAAGACGTTACCGAATTCGATAATACTGGCAAGCCTCTCGCGATTAAGGGTACCGAGGGGATGGTGGTTTCCTTTGCCAAGTGCTGTCGGCCGGTACCCGGCGATGCGATTGTTGGTTTCATGTCATCGGGTAAAGGTATCGTCGTACATCAGCAAAACTGTCCCAATATTACCGAAACCAGCAGTGAAAACCGGCAGTTGCGGGTGCAATGGTCGGACCATGTCGAAGGCGAGTATCTCGCCTTCTTGCGGGTTCAGGTTGCCAATCAACGCGGAGTTCTGGCCAACCTGGCGACCACTATCGCTAATACCTCATCCAATATCGAACATGTGCATTTAACTGAAAAAGACGGTCGGATATCGACCATCGAATTCGTGGTTACAGTGAAAGATAGAATTCACCTCGCAAGAATCATGAAAAAATTGCGCAGCCTGCAGGTTGTCAATCGAATCTGGCGCAAGTAATTAGGCACCGGGTATCTTCTGCGTGAAGAGGATGTCGTAAAAGGCCGTCTTACGCCCCCTGGCTGCGTTGAAAATGTGCTCGAATGCTCATTTACTACGTGTAAACTGCGCTTCTGCGCGCATTTCCGCCTTGCCAGGAAACACAATCCAACCTTTTACGAAATCCTATGAACCCACGGTGCGTAAAAGCAAAGTGGAGTGATTTTTTGTATTCTCTCAAAATCTATAGCGTTAAGCGCCAGTTTTGCCGCATAATCGGTTTTTTTGCAGACGAATTTATTCAATTTAAGAGAGGCTTGTGATGGCAAGAACAATTATTCAAACCGATAAAGCGCCGCAGGCGATAGGTACCTACTCTCAGGCCGTCAAGGTCGATAACACGGTATACATTTCTGGCCAGATTCCACTTGATCCTGTGTCCATGGAAGTTGTTGCTGGCGGTACGGAAGCGCAGATCACGCGTGTATTCGATAACCTCAGCGCGGTAGCGGAAGCATCAGGCGGTAGTTTGAAGGATGTCGTAAAGCTGACGATATTTCTTACCGACTTGAGCTGTTTTCCTACTGTGAATGAAATCATGGCAGGCTATTTCGACGAACCCTATCCGGCCCGGGCGGCAATTGAGGTATCGGCGTTGCCGAAAGCTGTCGAGGTCGAAATGGATGCCGTACTAGTTCTGGAATAACCAGCCTAACCCAGACACTATGGAAGACTGGTCTGCGCAAGGGATAGGATACCTGAAAGGGGTAGGACCCAGGGTTGCGGAGAAGTTGCATAAGCTCGGCATACAAACCCAGCGAGATCTACTGTTTCATTTACCTTTACGTTACGAAGACCGCACCGAAGTGACGGCGATCGGTGCCCTGCAAGCAGGTAAAAGAAGCCTGATTCAGGCCGAGGTACTACAGGCGGCGACGAGTTTTCGACGCCAGGGGCGGTCGCGCCGGGTGTTGGTGGCAAAACTGGGCGATCACTCTGCGGTGCTGACAATTCGGCTGTTTTATTTTAGTGCCCGTCAGCAGAAAATGCTGGAAAAAGGCAACTGGTTGCGCTGCTACGGTGAGGTACGTATGGCACAGGGGGAGCTGGAAATGGTTCACCCCGAACTCGAGGTCATCGATGTAGATAACCCGCCAGCACTAACCCAAAATTTGACCCCGGTGTATCCAACCACCGAAGGGCTGCACCAGCTCTCAATTGGTAAAATAGTCCGCCAGGCCGTCGAAAATTTAAAAGCAAATGAAATTGCTGAAACGCTGCCGCGCGCCTGGCTTGATCAACATGGGTTCCCCGATTTTAAATCTGCCATGTTGCATCTGCATAGTCCGCAGCAACAGCGCGATACCGATTTGATTGCACGACGTGAACACCCCGCCCAGTTTCGTTTTATCGTGGAAGAACTAACCGCGCATCGGCTCGCTCTGCTCGAACGCCGCGCAAAAATCAGGGTGCTCGATAGTCCGACGATTAATACTGGTGGCGAGCTAAGCGCAAAACTGGCTGATAGCCTGCCTTTCCAATTGACCGGCGCCCAACAGCGCGTGGTAAAGGAACTATTGCTGGATTTTGATCGCGGTAAGCCGATGATCCGACTGTTACAGGGTGATGTTGGCTGCGGCAAAACCATAGTCGCCGCGCTGGCCTGCCTGCCCGTGACCGAATCGGGTTTTCAATGTGCGTTGATGGCACCGACTGAGATACTGGCCGAACAGCATTTTTTAAATTTCAGCGAATGGCTATCACCACTCGATTTGCAGGTAGTCAGCTTGATGGGTGCCGACAAGGGTAAAAAAAGGGAAGGCAAGCTGAACTTGATCGCCTCGGGCGAGGCTAACATCGTGATTGGCACCCATGCCCTGTTCCAGGCCAGTGTCGTATTTAAGGCGCTGGGTTTTATCATTATTGATGAACAGCACC
>JBGUEB010000003.1:0-36313 GCA_041821565.1 Gammaproteobacteria bacterium
GCTTCAGGGCGATGACAATACTGTGCTCACTACTCTGATCCTGAAGCATTTCAATCGAAGCATTATAGACCAGTTTTCCCTCGCGAATTATTTGCACACGGTCGCAGGTGGCCTGTACCTCCGTCAATATGTGGGTCGAAAGTATAACGCTACGCTCGGACCCGAGGGTCTTGATCAGGCTGCGTATTTCGCGTATCTGGATGGGATCGAGTCCAACAGTGGGTTCGTCCAGGATTACCACTGGGGGATTGTGGATGATAGCCTGGGCAATTCCAACACGCTGCTGGTAACCCTTCGACAGGTTACCGATCAGCCGATTGCCGACCTCGCTGAGGCCGCAATCTGATTTAGCCTGATCCATTGCCCGGCCGATTGCGGAACGCTCCAGGCGACGTAATTTTGCGCAATACCTGAGGAATTCGTCAACCGTTGCTTCTCGATAGACCGGCGGATGTTCAGGCAGGTAGCCAATATGCTGTTTAGCCTGCCTGGGCGACTCAATAATATCGAAACCATTGATACTCACCTGGCCTTCACTAGGTGCGAGGTTGCCGGTGATAATCTGCATCGTGGTCGATTTCCCAGCACCATTAGGACCCAGGAAACCGAGTACTTCCCCGGGTTCGAGGGAGAAACTTAGCTGGCTAATTGCACAATGTTTCTGGTAAAAACGAGACAGGTTTTCAACTTTGACTAAAGCCGTCGAATCCATAATTGAATCTTATTAAAGGAGCCGCCTCATGATACCGATATATCTGTGATATTAAAGCCGGCTGACTCTAAAAGTGGAATTTTTCATGATCGCTTGTTGCTCAGTTAGCTAATCATATGGGCTAGCACTGGTCCGGGCACAAAAAAACCGGCCTTAGCCGGTTTCTTTTAATCTCCTGGTGATAGGCGACTACTTAATCTTGGCTTCCTTGTAATCTACGTGCTTACGTATTACGGGATCGTACTTTTTAAACACCAGTTTGTCCGGTGTATTTTTCTTGTTTTTATCAGTTGTGTAGTAGTGACCAGTGCCGGCGCTGGAAACTAGTTTGATTAAATCTCTCATCATAATTCTCCTAAAACTTTTCGCCGCGTTTACGCATCTCGGCGATGACCGTATCGATGCCATTCTTGTCGATTATGCGCATTCCCTTGGTGGATAGGCGCAGTTTTAGCCAGCGATTTTCCGACTCGACCCAGAATTTGTGGTTTTGCAGGTTAGGCAAAAAACGACGACGCGTCCTGTTGTTCGCATGCGATACGTTATTTCCGGCGACAGGCTTTTTACCTGTGACTTGACATACCCGGGACATGGTTAACTCCGTGATTAAAGCGTGATTGCTTTCGAGGGCGCGAACTCTACCAGAAGCAATACCTATATTCAAGCATCTCCCGGCCGATTAAAGCGGGATTATCCGCTATTTGCAGATTCCCTTTACGCAACATGCGGGCTAAGATGCGGGATGATATTTTAGGCCCAGGTAAAGCATTAATGGATATAGTTTTTATTCGCGATTTACAGATCGAAACCGTCATTGGTATCTATGACTGGGAAAGAAAAGTGAAGCAAATTATCAGTCTCGATATCGATATGGCGGCTGATATTAAAAAAGCCGCCTCTAGTGATAATATCGACGATACGCTGAGTTACAAAACGGTCGCCAAGCATTTGATTGCATTTGTCGAACAAAGCGAGTTCGAACTGGTCGAAACCCTGGCCGAGAAAATATGTGAAATTATTCGTGAAGAATTCAACGTACCCTGGGTACGTTTAACACTTAACAAGCCGGGTGCCGTGCGCGGGTCTAAATCGGTGGGTGTCATGATCGAACGTGGACAGAAACCAGAATGACTGCAGTGGTTTATGTCAGTCTGGGTAGCAATGTTGATCGCGAAAGCAATATTCGACTCGCGGTTGGGGGGATGCGACAGGTTTTTGGCAGGCTCAGGCTTTCACCGGTTTATGAATCAGAGGCAGTAGGTTTTGATGGCGATGATTTTTTAAACCTGGTGGCCGGTTTCGAGTGCGATATTGATGTTCGTGAAGTGGTTCTCGCATTACGGGAGATAGAGGACCAACAAGGTCGGGACCGGACTCTGCCCAGATTTTCGCATCGACCGATCGATCTGGATATTCTGACCTACGATGATCTTGAAATAGATGAAGAGGGGATTCAGATACCGCGTCACGAAATACTGGTAAATGCTTTTGTGCTTAGACCCCTGCAAGATCTAGCGCCGCATACGTTGCACCCGCTGGCGAAAAAAAGTTACAGAGAATTGTGGCAGGCGATGCTGCCTACCGCGATTCACACCGAAATCTACGATTTGTCGCTGGATTAAGTGACGGTGTTAAAGTTTGCGCAGACTGCTAAAGCAATTCCTTCAAGGTCTCAATCAGGGCCAAACATTCGTCATCGGTGCCGATTGATATACGAATAAAGTTCTCGATACGTGAAGTTTCGAAATGGCGTACCAGAATTCCTGCGGTTTTAAGCTCCGTATAGAGCTGCGCTGCAGGGCATGAAGAATGGCGGGCGAAAAGAAAATTGGTATTCGAGTCTAACACTTCGAATTCCAGGTCTCGCAAGGCGCCGGCCAGCCAGTTTCGAGATTCGATGATTTTATTTTTGCATTGCTGGAAGTATTCCTCATCGCCTAATGATGCGATTGCTGCAGCACTGGCGAGTCGATCCACAGGATAAGAATTGAAAGAATTCTTGACCCGGTTCAAACCCTCGATTAATTCGACATGACCCATTGCGTAGCCAAGGCGTAATCCAGCCAGACTGCGTGATTTGGAAAAGGTTTGTACTACCAGCAAATTTGGATATTCGTTTATTAATGCCTGGCATGATTCGGCGCCAAAGTCGACGTAGGCCTCGTCAATGACGACCACTGAATCCGTGAATTCGAGTAATTCCCTGATGGCCGTTATAGTCAGGGTGATGCCGGTAGGGGCATTCGGATTGGCGATGATGATGCCGCCGTTAGGCAGGCGATAGTCGCTTACATCGATAGTGAAACCAGGGTCAAGCGCAATCGTCCGGTAGTTGACCCGGTACAACGAACAGTAGACCGGGTAAAAGCTATAACCGATGTCGGGGAAAAGAATGTTGTCCCGACCCTGGAAAAACGTCTTGAAACTATGCGCCAAAACCTCGTCGGAACCGTTGCCAACAAATATCTGTTCGCATTCGAGGCCTGTGTAGACCGCCAGGGCCTGCCTCAGCTCCCTGGATTCCGGATCGGGGTATCGCCGCAGATCATCAACCGCGTAACTGTTAATGGCCTTTGTTACAGCCGGCGATGGCGGATAGGGATTCTCGTTAGTGTTTAACTTGATATATTGCTGATCCTGCGGCTGCTCTCCCGGTACATAGGGATCTAGCTGCTGCACGATATCAGTCCAAAATTTGCTCATATTTTGTTGGTCTCAACTAGTCAGCAAGCGTCCGCCATCGACGCGGATAACTTCGCCAGTGATATAGCTGTTGGTCACCAGGAACATAATCGTCTGGGTGATTGATTGCGGGCTTCCTGTTTTTTGCAAAGGGATTTTTTTCAAAATAGCCTCCTGTTGCTCAGGCTGCGAAGTTTTGCCGCTTTCAGGCCAGAGAATGGCGCCGGGAGCGATACCATTGACGCGTACCTGCGGCGCCATTTCCAGGGCTAGTGATTTTACCAGCATAGCGTTTGCAGCCTTGGCACAACAGTACAGGCTATGGTTTCTCAAGGGTGAGCTGGCATAGATATCGAGCATATTGATGATGATCCCATTGGTTGCGCGTAAACAGGGGTAACACGCCTGTGATAAAAACAGGGGTGCCTTGAAGTTACTGCCGAGTATTTGATCCCAGTCCTGCTCGCTGATCTCGCCGATCGGGGTTGGGTAGAAACTGGAGGCGTTGTTGATCAGGATATCGAGACCCTCGAAAGCCTGTGAAGCTCTATGCGCGAGGCCTTTAATATCTTCGAGATTGGATAACTCGGCCTTTACAGAGCAGGCGGAGCCTGAGCGTAGCGAATTCAATTGCTGTTCGAGCAATTGCGCGTTGGTAACTGAATCATGGTAATGGATGATGAGATTTGCGCCGTTTTGATGTAGAGTGCGAGCGATTTGTGCGCCTATTCGATTGGCGGCGCCAGTGACCAGGGCGGTTTTTCCAGCAAGCAACATGGCAATTGAGGGCAACAAAAAAAGAATGTCATCATATCATTCTGAGGAGCAGACGCTAGCCCGCTTTCATGCAACAGACGGGCTATCGCAATTGCCTGTGCCGAGCGCCGCCGAGATTGCACATAGTAACCGCCTTATCGATTTTTTGATTGCCGAGATCGAACAACATGCGGGTGTTATTTCATTCCGCGATTACATGAATCATGTGCTCTATCGGCCAGAGCTTGGTTATTACAGCGCTGGCTTGACGAAGCTTGGTATCGATGGCGATTTCGTTACCGCACCTGAAATTTCAATACTGTTTGGACGGACCCTGGCCAGGCAATGTGAGTCGATCTTCGAACAGGGCTGTGTACGGCAGATACTGGAGTTTGGCGCCGGTAGCGGTCGAATGTGTGAACAAATTTTACTGGCGCTGGCCGAACCCTGTCGGTATCGCATTCTTGAACTTAGTGCAGATTTGCGCAGCAGACAACAGGATTATTTACAGGCAAGGCTGCCGGTAGAATTGTTTGATCGGATCGATTGGCTTGAGGCATTACCGACTGATTTCAATGGAATTGTACTCGGTAACGAGGTGCTGGACGCGATGCCTGTGCATCTGGTGTGCAAAGAGCGAGCCTGGTTCGAGTTGGGAGTTGGCTTCGATGGTCGGCGCCTTTGCTGGCGTCGCTATGCGGATGACAGCGAGGCCATATCGATGATGCAGTTGATTGAGTCCAGCCACCAGGTATTGCCCGAGGGTTATACCAGTGAAATTAACCTGAACTACCGTCCCTGGCTTGCCGGATTACAAGGCTCCTGCAATCAGGTTGTTGTGCTGATGATCGACTATGGCTACCTGCAGGGACAGTATTATCATCCCGAAAGGGCAGGTGGGACACTGGTTTGTCATTACCATCATCGTGTTCATTACGATCCGCTGATTTATCCGGGATTACAGGATGTGACGGCTTCGGTGGATTTTGATGCGCTTGCGGATGCAGCCCTGTTATGCGATTTTGGTATTTGCGGACTATCGACCCAGGCTCAGTTTCTACTCGCCAATGGATTGCTTGAAGAGGCAGGATGTGCTGAACTGGAAATGAATACGAAGTCGCAATTAGAACTTGCCCAGCAAATTAAAACACTAACCTTACCGGGCGAGATGGGAGATAGATTTAAGGTGATCGGCCTGCAAAAAAACCTGAGCATTGAAATTGGCGCCTTTAATAGCAGACGATTAGTAGCAGACGATAATAGCAGGCGATAATTGATTATGGATATCGCTCACATCGTAATCCTCGCAATCGTGCAGGGACTCACCGAGTTTCTGCCGATTTCTAGTTCGGCGCATTTGATTCTGGTTCCGCTAATCCTGCAATGGCCAGATCAAGGGCTGGTATTTGACGTAGCCGTGCATCTTGGATCATTGTTGGCTGTGCTGATTTATTTTCGCAGTGATGTGATAGCAATGGCGATTGCCTGGGGCAGAAACCTTACTGGCGGAACTTCCAGCGACGCAAGCCGACTCGCCTGGTGGGTAATACTGGGCACTTTACCGGCAGTAATAGCGGGATTGATCTTCAAGGATATTATCGAAATTGAATTGCGCTCCCCCTGGGTGATCGCGATAGCAACGATCTTTTTTGCCCTGTTGTTATGGGTTGCCGATTTATATAAACCGAAAATAAGAAATGAGTACCAGCTTAAATGGTCAGAAGCCTTGATTATTGGTTGTTTTCAGGTGCTTGCGCTGATACCCGGCACATCGCGCTCTGGAATAACCATGACTGCCGGACTGCTGCTGGGTTTAACTCGGCAGGCTGCAGCCAGATTTTCTTTTTTACTCTCGATACCGGTTATATTTGCCAGCGGTAGTTTGCAAACCTATGAATTATTGCAGACGCCACAGTCAATAGACTGGTTGGCGCTGTTGCTGTCGGTGGCTCTGTCGGCGTTGAGCGCTGGAATCTGCATCCATTTGTTTCTGGGATTGATTGAAAAAATCGGTATGTTGCCCTTTGTAATATACCGTATGCTGCTTGGCATTGTCTTGATAGCTCTTCTTGTCTAGAGAACTCTCTGGCCAGTCAGAATTATTCATCACCAGGCTTTATGCAGATCATCTTACAGGGATCATTCATTTTTTAAAAATCATGCTAGACCCAGACTCGATCGACACCGAATTACAGATACCAAAACTCTGGTTTGCGCTGGCTTACGGCTTAACCCTGGCGGTAGGTGTGCTGTCACTGATACCTGGTCCCGATATTGGCGCTAGTGACAAGCTCGCGCATTTTCTCACCTATGCGATGTTATCTGCAGGTTTCAGCATGATTGTCGAGCAGCGAAAATCACTCTGGCTGATTTTACTTGGGTTGATTAGTTACGGCCTATTGCTGGAAATGTTACAGGGGTTAACCGGTTATCGGTTTGAGGATATGGCCGATGCGCTGGCGAATAGTCTTGGCGTTATCACGGGCCTGGGTTTTTATTTTTCGCCACTGCGCGGAATCTTGAGACGATTCGAGCGATGGTTACTGTCCCGCTGGTAATGCCTGCTTGTATTGTTTTATCAGGTTCAGACGAAATTCACGGATAGCTTCCCCCAACTCACTGCCTTGTAGTCCACTTTGCTTAACACTGGACAAATCGGCTGCACGTAATTTGTCAGCCAGGTCAATGAGAAATTCTGCCTGGGGATAGGCAGCATCTTCGAAATTAAGGCGTCCGCGCAGGTCGGCCAGGCATGCCAGAGTCATTTTTTCGAATCTTTCAGGTTTACGAAACATGTCGGTACTGGTAAAAAGTTTTAGCAAGGTAGAGGGTTTCAAGTCGAGTGCACGATGTACATGGCTGTGATATTCGGTAGTGATCAGGGCCAGTTCGGTATGCGCCCGGGGTACGCGCCAGCGGCGGCAAAATTCTTTTACCAGGCGAATGCCCTGCTGTTCATGTCCATGGTGAGCTGGCAATATGTGCTCCGGTGTAGTCGCCTTACCCAGGTCATGCATTAGTACGGCGAAACGTGTTTCATTGTCGAGATTGAGTTCAGCACTTTTTTGCAGTGCCATCATGACATGCACGCCAGTATCCACTTCGGGATGATATTTCGCAGTTTGTGGTACGCCGAACAGCACCTCGATTTCGGGAAATAAAACACCTAATACATCACAGTCACGCAGGGTTTGAAAAAACACCTCGGGATTCGGCTCGTTTAACGCCCGCGACATTTCTGACCATACGCGCTCCGCTACCAACGATGCCAATTCCCCTGATGCACCCATCTGACGGATTAGATCCACGGTCTCGGCCGCAACGGTAAAGCCGAGGTGATGATATCGGGCCGCAAACCTGGCGACACGCAATACACGCACCGGGTCTTCACTGAAAGCAGACGAGACATGGCGTAGGATGCGGGCTTCTAGATCCGCTTGCCCACCATAGGGATCTATGAGCTCCCCATGCTCATTTTCCGCTATCGCGTTAATAGTCAGGTCACGACGCAGTAAGTCCTGTGCGATAGTTATGTCTGCATCGGTGATGAACTCGAATCCACGGTATCCAGGCCCTGTTTTTCTTTCACTGCGGGCGAGGGCGTACTCCTGTTTGGTTTCAGGGTGCAGGAATACCGGGAAATCCTTACCGATGGGCTTATATCCAAGAGATGTCATCGTCTCGACAGTGGCGCCGGTTACTACCCAATCGATATCGACTAGCGGTAATCCGAGTAAGCGATCTCGAACGCAGCCGCCAACACGATAAATATTCATTGCCTCGAACTCAGCAACCGAGTCGAATCACCGGGGTAGTTGTTGCCTGAAACGATCATAGTTCTTTTTGTTACTGAACATTACACCGATGTCCTGAATGTACTGGCGAAGGCTGCTGCTGCAATTTTCACCTTCCGCGCATATATTCGGTGTTTGCAAGGAATTGTAATTATCCATGGTAAACATTTTACCTGGCAGGAGTTGCAAAATCATGGCCTGAAGTTTTGACATACCGTTTCCGAGCGGGATGATGCGGCAGGATGAACCCATAGAGCTGATAATCAGTTCGACTAACTGCTGCAGGGTAAATTCTTCAGGACCACAGACAGTATAGCGCTGTGAAAATGTGCTTTTATCTTCGACCGCATCCGCTATTTTTTCAACCAGATCACCCACGTAAACAGGTGCTAATTTGCTTTGCGGGCAAGCCAGTGGGAAAAACCATGGGCTGAATTTCAGGATACCCGCAAACCGATTAATAAATTGATCATTTTTACCGAATACAACCGAGGGCTGAAAACTGGTGACCTGCAGATCTTTTTGACCAAAAGTATGCAGCAAATTTTCACCTTCACCCTTACTGCGAAGATAGCGACTCGTACCGGTCGCCTGGTCGGCGCCGAGGGCGCTGAGATGTAACAGGCGCTTTATATTATTTCGGCTACATGCCGATACCAGGGTCTTGATAAAGTCGACATGTATTCTTCTGAAATCGTTACGTTTACGTTCGTGCAGTATGCCGACCAGGTTAACCATTGCATCCTGGTCCTGGCATAATTTTTCGAGCATCGCAGAATCAAATATATCGGCTTCGATTACAGAAATACTGGGGTGTACCTGGAGTGCCTTGTTTCGATGGGGGCGGCGACTGGGAATAGTGATCGCATAACCTCGATTAGCTAGCGTAAAAGCCAATTGCCTGCCGATGAAACCATCGCCTCCGAGGAGTATGATTTTACTGTACTTCATAGAATTCTGGCTCTCAACCGGTTTGCCGCTGTGTTCTGTTTTTTGCTGTCTGATGCCGTTTTACGCCCTGTCGCGAACGCCCACCACCTTTCTTCGGACTGTTAGAGGTATTGTATGGTGGCTTCGATCTTTTCATTCTTACTGGCGGCAGGGGCTTCGCAAGCAAATCATTGGTGATTGCAATAGTTGGAATCGAGCGCTCGGTATAAGCCTCGATATCCATCAAATTCATAGCATAGTCTTCGCAAGCAAAACTAATCGCATGGCCAGATTTACCAACCCGTGCGGTTCGGCCGATACGGTGAACATAGTCTTCCCCGAGTTCCGGCAAATCATAATTAAAAATATGCGTGACATCGGGGATGTGCAGACCTCGAGAGGCAACGTCGGTTGCGACCAGGATGGCATATTCACCATCGTGGAACTTTTTCAACAGGCTTTCACGTTTGTTCTGCGGAATATCGCCAGAGATTAGCGCGGCCTGGTAGCCATTACCCTGAAGATATTCCCATATGCGTATTGTGGCGTGCTTTGTATTGGCGAATATAATGCTGCGTTCCGGATTAAATTTTTTAATTAGCCCCAAAAGCAGTGGTATTTTCTCACGATTTGCGGGGTGGTATACGCTCTGCTCAATGCGTTCGACCGCTGGGCTATCCGATTGAATTTTTACCAGTTGTGCCAGATTCATGTGTTCGTAGGCAAGCTCCAGTACCTTGTGCGCCATGGTAGCGGAAAACAGCATACTGAGTCGCTTATCAGGGTCTGACAGGCGCCGCAACATAAAGCGAACGTCCTGGATGAAGCCCATGTCGAACATACGGTCGGCTTCATCGAGCACCATCGCCTCGACCGATTTGAGGCTATATAATTTTTGTTTAAAAAAATCGATTAAGCGACCGGGAGTCCCAATTAGTATATCTACCTCTCTGCTAAACTGATTTTTTTGCTCTTCGTAAGCTTTGCCGCCATAGCAAATTGCGAGTTTAAGCGGGATATCCCTGAGCAGGTTCTGAGCATCCTTGTGAATCTGTATTGCCAGCTCCCGGGTTGGTGCGAGTATCAAAACCCTGGGTTTACCGATTATGGTGGGCGTTTCCCCTGCACTCAGCAGTCGTTGGGCGCAGGCCAGTAAGAAAGCCAGGGTTTTCCCGGTGCCGGTTTGGGCCTGGCCTGAAACATCTTTCTGTGCCAGTAGCAGTGGCAGGGATTCTGCCTGAATCGGCGTGCAGAATTTAAAATTCTGTCGGTCAAGAGCAACTAACAGGCGATCGTCCAGCGGTAACGAACTGAATTCTATTTTAGTTAAATGTTGGTCGCTCATTTTGAGGGGTAGCCGCCTGGTTAAGATCAAATGTCTATGGTAACAGATTGTTCTAGAGCTGAATAAATCATATATGAATTGATCGGAGATTCCCTAAAGTGAAATCCTTCTGTATCTGGTTACTCTGCTACTGAGCATAGTAACTGTAACTCTAGTTTGCGTGAAATATTACAGAATGAACCAGTTTTCGGCGAAAATTGGGCGATTTGGTTTGAAATACTGGTGAATTGTCCCTATATAGTTTGGGTCCAGTCGACAAACACAAGGCTTCGTGATCGGTGTATTGTTGACAGTTAAATCTGATAATATTAAATTGTCAGTCCATATGATTAGCCCCAGGGCTGGAGAAACTCGTGAGTGACAAAATTGTTTACCTTTCAGACGATAGCTTTGAGACCGACGTGCTACAGGCAGACGGGCCTGTGCTGGTGGATTACTGGGCTGAATGGTGCGGACCATGCAAAATGATTGCGCCGATCCTGGAAGAGATTGCTGACGAGTACAATGGACGGGTTACTGTAGCCAAATTAAATATCGACGAAAACGCCGGAACTCCGCCAAAGTATGGAATTCGTGGAATTCCTACCTTAATGTTATTCAAGGGTGGCGCAGTCGAGGCAACTAAAGTAGGCGCCCTGTCGAAATCTCAGTTAACCGCTTTTATTGACAGCAATATTTGATTTCAGCGTGTGTCCCCAGGTTGCCCAGGGCTATCCTGGCGTCTGTCCAATTCAAGCTTTTGAGCTGAGTTATCCGGCAAGTTGGAAAGCAGTATTGTCGGACTTCCGAATTATAACTGAATATACCAATTCAAATTTGTAGCAATAAGGTCGTCCATTGTGGTAGACGACCTTATATTACTGTGCTAGGCTCTATTTATAAGTCGCGATCTTCCTGTTAGCGACTGCCATAAAAAACTCAAAACCGTTTCCATTTCTCTAAACCTGTTGTAGTTCAACTATTGGTTCGATCCCTTTCCGTAAACCTTCCGCCTGTGCACTCCACTATGAATCTTAGCGAACTTAAGCAAAAATCCGTTCCTGACCTGATAGAAATATTTAAAGACATGGGTGGCGATCATTCGTCGCGCATGCGTAGGCAGGACATCGTCTTCAGCATTCTGAAATCCCAGGCCAAAAAGGGTGAGGATATATTTAGCGAGGGTGTCCTCGAAATTTTGCAGGATGGATTTGGTTTTCTGCGCTCTGCTGACAGTTCATACCTGGCTGGTCCGGATGATATTTATGTATCACCAAGCCAGATCAGACGTTTTAATTTGCGTACCGGCGATACCATTAGCGGTAAAATCAGGCCGCCGAAGGACAACGAAAGATATTTTGCCCTGCTAAAAGTTGACGAGATCAACTTCGACCTGCCTGAAAACGTCAAGCACAAGGTATTATTTGAAAATCTGACGCCACTGCACGCTGAAAGCCGACTCAAACTGGAACGCGGGAATGGAAGTACCGAGGACATAACGGCACGTATCATAGATCTGGTTTCACCGATTGGTATGGGCCAACGGGGGCTGATAGTGTCGCCGCCGAAGGCGGGTAAAACTTTAATACTACAGAATATAGCGCAGAGTATTGCGAGTAATCATCCAGAATGTTATCTCATCGTTTTACTGATCGACGAGCGACCCGAAGAGGTGACTGAAATGGCACGCATGGTAAAAGGTGAAGTAGTCGCCTCTACCTTCGACGAACCGGCGAGTCGCCATGTACAGGTGGCCGAGATGGTTATTGAAAAAGCCAAGCGCCTGGTCGAGCATAAACGCGATGTAGTCATTCTTCTCGACTCAATCACACGTCTCGCACGTGCCTATAACACGACTATTCCATCGTCCGGAAAGGTGTTAACCGGTGGTGTCGATGCGCATGCGTTGCACCGGCCAAAACGTTTTTTTGGCGCAGCCAGGAATATCGAAGAAGGTGGAAGTCTTACCATTCTTGCTACCGCGCTGGTCGAGACCGGTTCGAAAATGGACGAAGTAATTTATGAAGAATTCAAGGGTACTGGAAACATGGAACTTCATCTCGATCGGAAGATTGCTGAGAAACGAGTATTCCCGGCAATACACATTAACCGTTCCGGTACTCGTCGCGAAGAACTTCTGCTGGATCCGGAAGAGTTGCAAAAAGTATGGATTTTACGCAAATTTTTACACTCGATGGATGAAATTGAAGCGATGGAATTTGTGCTTGGGCGAATGCAAAATAGCAAAACAAATGTTGAATTCTTTGACCAGATGAAAAAATAGCAGTGTCACTGGTTCATTCGTTTGAGCCAATTATCGGTCGAGACCCCTGTGTCCTCATTCTCGGCAGTATGCCCGGCGTAATATCCCTGCAGGCGATTGAATACTACGCTAATCCTCGTAACGCTTTCTGGAAGATTGTTGCCGAGCTGTTTGAGCTTGATATCGATTGTAGTTACGAACTGCGTGTTCAACAAATATCTGAATTACCAATAGTTCTGTGGGATACGCTGCGAGCCTGTCAGCGCCCGGGTAGTCTGGATTCCAGTATCCTCAGGCAACAAATCCAAGCGAATGACATTCGCGGGTTACTGGAACAATACAGTGGTCTGCGGGCAATAATTTTTAATGGTGCCGCTTCGGAAAAATATTTTAATCAACTGGTGAAGCCGCATTTACCCGCTAATCGCGAACTGGCGTTGTTGAGAATGCCTTCGACTAGCCCGGCCAATGCCGGCATGAAATTTGAACAGAAACTCCTGGCCTGGCGTCGGCTGCTGGATTATTTGTAGCTTAACTCAAATGTTAATTATGGTTTTAACATTTGCTCACGGACATAAGCCAACGACGCTTCCGCGTTGTACACAACCTGGTCATTTTTTAAATCGACCCCGAGATCAAACCAGAGTGCCTGCAAATCAACCAGCATCGGATCGGCACGCATTTTCTGATAGAGATTGACCAGTACCGGCACGCCGGTCGCGGCGTCTCCAGATTTGAAGATCTGCATCGGCGTGGCGTCGGACTCCATAGAATAGCCATCACTGAGGATACCCCGTAGGGCGTCACGCAGGCTCATCTGGTTGTTGGTTAGCCTTCTTATTTCGATGTCGGCGAGCAAACAGAACATTGCGCCACCCCAGTAGGTACGACCCCAGGTCGGTGTGTGGTCCAGGCCCTCATCGCCCGCGGCTGGCAGGCCCTGGGGCATGCGATTGATAAACCCGTTCCAGACAAATTCTTCGGATAGGTAACCCTGTTGTGCGCGTGCAATGGATTCGACGTAGGTCGCCAGTCCTTCGAGCAACCAGCGATTGGAGCGCGGCACATCGGCCATCGCCAGGTGTACCATTTCATGGACCATGATCCAGTCCTTGCGCAACATCTCCTGATTAATATCTTCTCCGACTACAATTCGCAGATGGGGTGACTCGCCGCCAAAAGCCTGACCAAAACGAACCGCAAATCCACCCGCTACATTCAATTCAATCTTCAGTCGGTCAACCGGAAACCTGCCGTAGTACTGATGTACTACCTGCGCCGAATACTTTATCCATTCGAGTAGAATGTCCTGTTTCGACAGCAAAACCTTATCGCGGATGTTAACCTCAAGTTGGCTGCTATCGATTGTCAGTCGGAAATGAGTTCGATCGATTGGTTCGATGGATATATCACTGATTCCGGCTTCGACATTCATCGATCCGATCGTGAAAAATAACCATGCAAACAAATAATGACGCAGTAATAAGCATGGTTTCAATTTCATGCAGCAGATTCCTGGAGTTTGCACCCGGAGATAAACAAAGGCATTATTATTTTTGCTGTTGGTTATGCCGACCCATATTGTGACTGCTTAGATTCGGCCAAGTTCAACTTCCCGTAGGCTAGCAGTTTGTCGGATTACAAATCCGCTTCGGCGTCGTAACGGGGTGCCTGTGGTACAGCGTCGTACCAGTCTGCCCGATCGGGCCAGTAAATATTATCCTGCGGCCTGATACCTGGATCACTCTCGAGGCCTCCCGCGGGAATGATCAGCCTGCCGCTAGAGGCACTGATATAAGGCACCAGGGAGCCGCAGTGGGTGCAGAAAGCTTTCGATATAACACCGGGTTCGACGGGATCATAGCGCTTCGTGAGCTCCTCTCCTGCGAGCCACTGGAGTCGGTCTTTGGTGCTGAAAATGTTAGAAGCGTGAGCCGTTCCGGTCGAGCGACGACACTGGCTGCAATGGCAGATGTGAAACGCATCAAATGGACCTCGAACTATGTACTTCACCTGGCCGCAGAGACAGGAACCCTTAATTTCTTCATTCATCATATTTCCTCAAATCTGACTCTCAATCAGGCGTCTGGATACTTCTTCAAAACGATCTTCACTGACGTTTGCGAAGGCCAGGCGTATAAATTGATTTTGTTGCGGACCAAAATAGCTGCCGGGCAGACTGATCAGGTCAAAATCCTGTATCAGGCGTTTGACCACTGAGCGTGATGATTCGTCAAAAGGATGTTCGATATAGGCAAAATAGGCGCCTGCAGACAGCAGACGATATTTCAACTCGGGATTTTCAAACATTGTCCTGATAGCGGCTGCCCGAAGCTGTAATTCCCGTGCTTTTTCCAGCTTCCAGTGTTCCAGGTTCTGGAGTCCAAACAGGGCTGCTAACTGCCCAATGTGCGGTGCGCAGATCGCTGTGCAGTCCTGTATCTTGCGTAACTGCTCTAGTAACCCTGCGCCAGCGACAACCGCTCCAGTGCGGTGTCCGGTAAGGCTGTAAACCTTGGAAAAGCTATATAGATGGATGAAATTTTCACGCCAGTCGTGGTGTTCGAAAAGCCTGTGAATAGTGCTTTGAGGGTCAATAAAATCACGATAGGTCTCATCGATGATGAGTACGATATTGTGTGATCTGGCGACCTCATAAAATTGTTCGATACATTCAGGGCTGTAGGTAGAACCACTGGGATTATTGGGTGTTACGAGCACGATTGCCCTGGTTTGCGGCGAAACCAGGGAGGCTACCTGGTCGGGGTCTGGCATGGCTGTATTTGCATTGAAAGACAGGAAAGCGGGCTTTATACCCCGAATCGAAAGCCACATTAAGTGATTGAAGTAGCTGGGCAGGGGAATTATTACCTCGTCACCCTGGTCGCAAAGGCTATCAATAACCGAGCAAAATGCCTGGTTGCAGCCAGCGGTAATGACAATATCGTCTGCGCTTACCTGGCCTTGATAGCGTGATTCTATGTTTTTCGCCAGTTCCTGGCGTAGCGGTAAAATACCGCGAATATCGGTATAGCCGGCTGCTTCACCCTTGATTATAGTTTCGCCGAGATAGTCGCGCAGCGACTGTGGCGGTAAATGGGCCGGAACTGCCTGACACATGTCGATCAATTGATGCGAGTCTGGATTGCTAACCCAGGACCATGCTTCGGCGATGGGAGCCGATGCACAGTCGAGTACATTTGGATTGAAGTTCATCTTGTCGGATCGGGAGTTCGAATTGAGGTGAATTATACAGACATACGATGAAAACCGGTGGTCATTGTGGAATAATGCTGCTCCTCGTTTTTTGGAAGCATGTTGATGAAATATTTACATACCATGGTAAGAGTAAACAACCTCGAGCAATCACTATTCTTTTACTGTGATGTTTTGGGTCTGGTGGAGACCGACCGCTACGAAAGTGAGGCGGGTGAATTTACTCTGGTTTATCTGGCGGCACCGGACGATATAACCCAGGCGAATGCCGAGCGCTCACCACTACTGGAGTTAACCTATAATTGGGATGGTGAGGTATATAGCGGCGGTCGAAACTTTGGTCACCTGGCTTATGAAGTAGATGATATTTACGCTTTATGTCAAAAAGTAGTGGATCATAATATTACCCTCAACGTTCCTCCGGGCGATGGCCACATGGCATTTTTCCGCTCGCCTGACAATGTATCGATTGAACTACTGCAAAAAGGAGAGCCGCTGCTGCCCAGCGAGCCCTGGACTTCGATGCCGGTAAGCGGGGAGTGGTAAGTTTGTAATCTTGAGTCTGGAGCGATTTGCATGGCTTTAGCACAGTATTTACACGGCAGTTATTTTTCGATTGAGAATCCGCTACGGCTGTTTGATCGCTGGATAAACCCTTATTGTCATGAATGCCTTGTTCGACTGGGAGAAAAAGAACTACTGGTAAAGTGGAGCGCGCGTGCCGAAGAGGCACTTTCGTATAAATCGGAGCCTTTAATCGTTGAAATGCAGCTTTATTTTTCCTGCGTAGTGAAGAAGCGGATTGTTTTCCACGATCAGGCTAGCTTTGAAACCCTGGCGGTAAATGAGCGTTTACAGATAGCGTTTCGCTCGATCCGGGCAGCCAAATGCGACCCGCAAGAATTTGCCAGAAACTATCCACCCGGAGGCGTGCTGGATTCCCCTGCCGCTGCCAAAATGATTCCCTCATGGTTGGGCCTGGATTTCAGACAGGGGCAGTGGCAAGCTGAGTTTGGTTATCAGGTTCAAGAACCAAAAAACAAAAAAACCAGGACACCGATAGTAGGGCTACTATCAGGTGCCTGGTTCAAGGTTACGACCGAAGAGCGCGGGTAACACTAATTTGTTTCTAGCCGCCAGTATCCCAAAGTTGATTTCAATTATGCTCAGTTGTGTAACGGGCAAACAACAAACGAACCAGATACCAGTAAGTGTTCAACTACCTGGTATCTGGCCCAAAGTTACAACCGAAGAGCGCGTGTAACACTAATCCCAGTTAAGCGCACCACCAGTCTGGTACTCGGTGACGCGTGTTTCAAAAAAATTCTTTTCCTTTTTCAGATTGGCCTGTTCATCGAGCCAGGGCAGTGCGTTTTCAGCGCCCGGAAACGGGATCGCATGATCTAGTTTATTGGCACGGCGATTGGCGATAAAACGGAACTGTGCAATATGATCTTCTGCACTATATCCAAGAATAGGTTCGGGCAGCAGAAAGTGGGCATACTGGGTTTCAGCGGCTTCCGCCTCTTCCCACATGTGCTGGATAATTTTCGGGTCGAGCTTTACTTTTTCTTCCAGAATTATTTGTTTGACTACGCGTATTCCAAACGACGCATGTAAAACTTCGTCGCGCATGATGTACTGCAGTTGTTCAGCGGTTCCCTTCATCAGGCCTCGACGTTGCAATGCAAAAATAGGACTGAATCCGTTATAGAACCAGGTGCCTTCGAAAACCCCGGCAAAAAAGGTGTAAGCAAGAACGAAACTCTCCAGTTCATCGCGATCATTCAAATCCATATTAGAGCGTAACACCGAATCGAGCCTTTGATTGCAAAGCTGGATCTTATGGTGAATTTCGGGAACGACGCGGTAGCGGTTGTATATTTCTCCCTGATCGAGGCCAATCGATTCGATGCAATGTTGATAAGTCCAGGTATGCATGGCTTCTTCATAAACCTGGCGCGCCTGGTAAATTTGTAACTCGGGGGCAGTCATTTTTTCCATTACTGCGAGGCCGATATTGCGCATTGCCAGAATATCTGAGGTAGTTAAATAGGACAGTACGTTTTCATAAACATGACGTTCTTCCAGGGTTAGCTTGTGCTGGTAATCATGTACATCCTGGGTCATGTTGATGTCCAGTGGTGTCCAGTGATTTTTGTTGGCGTTTAAAAAATATTCCCAGGCCCAGGGATATTTGAATGGCGCCAACTGGTTAATATCCGCCAGCCCATTAACCACTCGTTTGTCGTCGGCGTTAATCGGTTTGGCAACAACCGGACTGATAACCGGTCTTGGGATATCGATTATTTCTGACTCGGTAGCTGGCGCCTGGCGCAGATCGAGACCAACGGGTTTACCGTCAGTGGATTCGACGCTAGCAATAGAAGCTTCCAGACTCGGTGCTGGCATCCTCGGTGTGGTCGGTGCTAACGGGTCATCCCAATTAAACATAGTGGTCTCCTGATTTAACGTTATTGTCGGTACGGATCTGGCTGACTACTGACATGCTTCACAATCCGGGTCAAGAATTGAACAGACCTTTGGTTCAGGCTCTACCAGGGTGGCTACTGGCTCCCGCGTGTCAGATTTTTCTACCGATGTGGCGCCAAGAGAACGTAGGTAATAAGTAGTCTTCAGTCCGCGAGCCCATGCCAGCTTGTAGAGATTATCGAGCTTCTTGCCTGAAGGTTCAGCCATATAAAGATTTAGCGACTGGCCCTGATCGATCCACTTTTGACGGCGAGAACCAGCCTCGACCAGCCAGCGCGAGTCAATTTCAAAAGCAGTTGAATATATCGCCTTTAGTTCGTCCGGTACCCGGTCAATACTTTGCACGCTGCCGTCGTAGTACTTGAGATCGTTGACCATGACTTCATCCCAAATACCATGCGCTTTGAGATCGTCGACCAGGTAGGGATTTACCACCGTAAATTCGCCGGACAGGTTCGATTTGACATATAAGTTCTGGTAAATCGGTTCGATCGACTGGCTAACACCACAGATATTTGAAATTGTGGCGGTTGGCGCAATCGCCATCGTATTCGAATTACGCATGCCTATATTCATCACCCGCTCCCGCAGACTGTCCCAGTTCATACAGGAGCTTTCATCCTGCTGGAGGTAGTCGCCGCGAGCTGCCTTTAGATTGGCGATCGAGTCGATGGGTAGAATTCCCTGACTCCAGAGTGATCCCTGATAGCTGGAATAAATACCGCGTTCTTCAGCCAGTTGAGTCGAAGCCTGGATTGCATAATAGCTGACGGCCTCCATTGACTGGTCGGCAAAATCTATCGCCTGTTCCGAGGTATATGGAATGTGCTGTATGTACAGTGCATCCTGAAATCCCATGATGCCCAGGCCTACCGGTCTATGGCGAAGGTTAGAAGTGCGTGCCTGTTGGACACTGTAGTAGTTGTAATCGATTACATTGTCGAGCATACGCATTGCGGTGTTGATGGTTTTCTCGAGCTTTTCCAGATTCAAACCATTTTCATCCACGTGCTGCGGCAGGTTGACCGAGCCCAGGTTGCATACTGCAATTTCAGTGTCCGATGTATTCAGGGTAATTTCCGTACACAGGTTGGATGAATGCACCACGCCTGAATGGCGCTGCGGTGAACGGATATTGCATGGGTCCTTGAAGGTTATCCATGGATGTCCGGTTTCAAACAACATGCCAAGCATCTTGCGCCACAGGTCAGTGGCAGCTACACGCCGGTAATAACTAATCTCACCCCTGTCGGCTTTTTCTTCGTAGGCAATATAAGCGGTCTCAAACTCCAGCCCGTACAATTCGTGCAATTCGGGTACTTCGTTGGGTGAAAACAGGGTCCATTGCTGTTCCTCGGCGACGCGTTTCATGAACAGATCGGGAATCCAGTTTGCCGTATTCATATCATGCGTACGACGGCGTTCTTCGCCTGTGTTTTTACGCAGATCAAGAAAGTCTTCAATATCCAGGTGCCAGGTTTCGAGATAGGCACACATTGCGCCTTTACGCTTGCCGCCCTGGTTGACAGCTACTGCCGTATCATTGGCCACCTTGAGGAATGGAACCACTCCCTGAGATTTGCCGTTGGTACCCTTGATGTGTGATCCCATCGCTCGAACCCGGGTCCAGTCATTACCGAGCCCCCCGGCAAATTTAGAAAGCATGGCATCGTCCTTGACTGCGCTAAATATGCCGTCCAGGTCATCAGGAACCGTGGTTAGATAGCAACTGGATAATTGCGGACGCAAGGTGCCTGAATTGAACAGGGTGGGTGTGCTGCTCATGAAATCGAACGAAGACAACAAGTTATAGAATTCGATTGCCCTTTCTTCCCGATGAACTTCATTGATCGCCAGACCCATCGCAACTCGCATGAAGAATGCCTGGGGTAACTCAAAGCGTAGATCGCGGTAATGGATGAAGTAACGGTCATACAGAGTTTGTAATCCCAGGTAGGTAAACGCGTGATCGCGTTGTGGCTTCAGGGCCTTGCCGAGTTTTATCAGGTCAAATTTCAACAGCTCCTTATCTAGCAGTTCGAGATCGGCTGCTTTTTTAATGTAATGTCTGAAGTATTCGGGGTAGCGCTGGGTCATTTCCTCAAAGGTGGCAGTGGGAATACCATCATTGATGAATGTCAGCGATTCAGTACGCAATTCATCCAGCAGTAATCGTGCGGCGACCTGTGAATATTCTGGTTCGTGATCGATTAATCCGCGGGCACTCATGACTAATGTGGGACTGACATCCTTTGCCGAAACGCCATCGTACAGATTCTTCATGGTTTCAGCGTAAACACGATCCGCGTCAGCGCTCTCAAGACCGTTGCAGGCTTCGCTGATAATGGTTTTAAGACGCGAGGTGTCTAGCGCAATCGTGCTGCCATCCTTTAGCTTGACACTGAGATTGATAATTTCATCGAGGTCCGGGGTTTCTGGTTCTTCGATGCGTTCCTGTGCCCTGGCGTTCGATCGTTCTTCACGATATAGCACGTAAGCGCGCGCAATTTTTTGGTCGCCATTGCGCATCATTGCCAGTTCAACCTGATCCTGGATGTCTTCTATATGGAAGGTGCCGCCGTCTGGTTGGCGTCGAGTCAGGGTTTCGACTACGAGGTCAGTGAGTTTTTCTACGGTTTCGTGAACTCGTGTGGACGCCGCCGCCTGACCTCCCTCTACAGCGAGGAATGCCTTGGTCATCGCAATTGCGATTTTGTTTTTGTCAAAACCGGTTAATTTACCATTGCGGCGGACGACCTTGTAATTAGTGATGAGTGAACTATTGTATCCCTCGGTTATAGTACCGAGTGGTTTTTCAGAGGTTATAGACGCCGCGGTGAGAGGTGATTCAATGTTTTGCATTTAAATATTATTCCGTGATATTCAAGTTTTTGCTTTTTTATCAGCTTTGTGAAATTTATCGAACTCGCAAAGCGGTGTTTTCCAGAATCCAGATTCATGTTGCCAATGTGCCCGGCAATTCCATCCTTGTTGGTAGTTAAAGTGATTTATAACTTTTACTACCAAAGTAGTTGTAATTTTACGAAACCGAGGTGTCTTTAGCCCGTGCAATATTGTAAAAAACTATGATGTAATTATAGCACCTCAATTCGGGAAAACACAATATAATGTGTTTTGAATTCACGCCAACTACCTTATATTGTGTATTGAACTGTGGACTGGCCGGGTAAAACTTGTGGATAAACGGGTATAAACCAGTAAAAATGGTGCTGGCAATGACTTTTAGTAAATAATTCACAAATCTATTGCTGGTTCAGAATATCGGCCAATTCAGGATCATAAAAAATTGGTAGATTATGCAGAGACAGGATAACAGGATGAGCGGTCAGTCGAGCTTGAGGTTGGGTATTGATCTAGGAGGTACCAAAACCGAGGTGGCTGTTCTGGACGATAGACTGCAGACAGTTTTTCGAAAGCGTGTCGACACACCAGCACAAGACTACGAGGCAATTCTCGTTATGATCGCGGAGCTGGTGCATGAAGCCAGAGATACTTTAGGTGGCAGACCGACTGTTGGTATAGGAACACCCGGTGCCCTGTCTCCGAGCACCGGCATGTTGAGAAATTCTAATACTAGTTGTTTGAACGGAAAGCCTTTCCGTAGCGATATCGAAAAGCGCCTTGATTGTTCGGTCAAGCTTGAAAATGACGCCAATTGTTTTACCCTGTCGGAGGCTCTGATTGGTGCTGGACAGGGTTTTATGACTGTGTTTGGCGTGATACTGGGAACTGGCACCGGTGGGGGGCTGGCGGTAGCCCGGCAATTATTGACTGGCCCCAATGCCATTGCGGGGGAATGGGGTCATAATCCCTTGCCCTGGGTAAACGAATCCGATGGTTCACCACGTTGTTACTGCGGTAAAACAGGCTGTATCGAGACCTATATTTCGGGCAGCGGCCTGGCGCATAACTTTCAATATAAAACTGGCATTGCCCTGAGTAGTGAGGAGATTGTACGGGCGGCCGAGCAGGGCGATAAGAGCTGCGAGCAGGCGATGGACCTCTACTACGACCAATTGGCCCGTTCGCTCGCACATGTGATTAACATTGTCGATCCTGATGTAATCGTGCTCGGCGGAGGCATGTCAAATATCGACGAAATTTATCGGCAGTTGCCAGGCAGGCTCCAATCCTGGGTATTTTCCGACACCATTGTCACGCCAATATTGCCAGCTCAGCATGGCGATGCGAGCGGAGTATTCGGCGCGGCAATGCTTTAGCTCATATTTTACCCGAAGGGTGCCTAAGCAGTTACGACAGCACCAGGGTGGCGAGACCAAGAAACGCGACTATCCCCACCACATCAGTAACAGTAGTTAGCACAACCCCTCCGGCAATCGCTGGATCTATACCCATCTGGCGTAACAGGACTGGAATGACTGCGCCGGCGAAAGCCCCGGCTACGAGATTTACTATTAACGCGAAGCCAATAATGGCACCAATGTTAAAGTTTCCAAACCAGATGATAGAAAAAGACGCGACCACTAAAGCCCAGATCAAACCGTTTAATATTCCTATAGATATTTCCTTTTTTATCAAAGATTTATAATTTGAACTACCAAGTTGTCCAAGGGCCAGCCCGCGAATCGCGAGGGTCAATGTTTGCGAACCGGCGATGCCGCCCATGCTGGGGACGATGGTAATCAGAATCGCCAGGGCAACCACCTGGTCGAGAATATCTTCGAAAAATCCAATCACCGCTGCAGCCAGAAATGCGGTTAGCAGGTTTATTCCCAACCATACACCGCGTCGCTTTGCGCTCGTGAATGCGGATGAAAAGATATCTTCGTCTTCGGCCAGGCCAGCCATACTCATGATCGAGTGTTCACTTTCGTCGCGGATGACATCAATTACGTCATCGATAGTGATGCGGCCAATTAACTTGTGCTGTTCGTCGACTATCGGGGCACTGACAAGGTCATAATTTTCGAATTCACGCGCCACTTCAGTATCGGGTAAATGCGCATACATCGCGCTGACGTCGCTACGCATGATGCTTTTTACCATAACATCAGGATCATTAGTGAGCAGGTCACGCAAATAGAGCGCACCTAAATAATGGTCGTGGCGGTCAGTGACGAACAGCTGGTCGGTATGATCGGGCATTTCACCGCGGATTCGAAGATATCGTAGTACAACATCCAGGCTCACATCCGCTCGGATAGTGATCTGGTCGATGTTCATCAACCCGCCGGCGGTATCGTCGCTATAGGATAATACAGACTCGAGCTTTTCCCGTTTCTGGGCATCGAGGGTGTGTAAAACATTGACCAGGTTTTCGGTAGGCAGCGAAAGAATGATATCGGCCTGGTCGTCTACATCGGTCAAGGTTTCGATGATGGTTGCGATTTCTCTTGAACTGAGCTCCTTTAAAATATTGTCACGTACCTCGTCGCCGGTTTCGAGTAGAACCGCGCCCAGATAAACAGGTTCTATCTTTGGCCAGAGAAGATCGCGTTGTTGGGAAGGCAACGAATCGAGCAGGCTGGAAGTTTCCGCAATGTTAATCGTTTGCAGAATTTTTGAAATAGTTTCGCCGCTATCGGATTCGAGAGCTGCCGACACTTCTTGCCTTAATCGTTCTATATTGTCTTCAATCATGCTTCTGATTGTGGGTTAAATAGAGCGGAGTGTAACAGACAGTTTGTTATCTGTTAGCCTGCATATTGTATGATGGGGAATAAGGCCAGGGGAAATCTGGCTTTGCGGCAACTGCCTGTAAATACCAATGCGGTCTCATTAATAAAATGAAATATTACAAGTAAGCGGTTATGTAGCGGGGTTTTGGTGTTTTACGATGCGCCCAATCCATGTCTCTACGAGTTAAGCGGGGATCATTGAATGAGCCTGTTTCAATGCCGGTTCGGAAACCCTGAGATTCGCCAGACACCGCAAGGATTGCTATTACTCGGTTTCCTCAAATCGATCTTCGATTAGTTGAACAACGGCCTTCATGCAGTCTTCTTCGTCGCCACCATCGACCTCGAGCAGGATTTCAGTACCCTTGCTTGCGGCCAGCATCATCACACCCATGATGCTTTTGGCATTAATTCGATTTTCCTGTTTAACGATGAATACATCGCTTTCAAACTGATTTGCTTTATTGACTAGTTTAGATGCAGCACGGGCGTGTAAGCCGAGTTTATTAATAATTGTCACTTTTTCAGAAATCATAATTACTGGCCCCGTATGATGCCTCTTTTAGCGCTTTCGACGGCTGCCGCTACCAGTTCCTGACCAATTTTATTGTGGGTGATGATTATCAGACCGACACTCATGACAGGTCTCTGTGATGTATCGAGGCGTTGTAGGGTACCCGGAGTAATTCGGTTGCGATTTTTTCAACCAGGTAAACTGACCGATGGCGACCACCGGTACAACCAACTGAAATAGTCATGTAGCTACGGTTTTCTTTTTCGAAGCTGGGAATCCAGGTTTTCAGAAAGCCGCTGATCGAATCGAGCATGTCGTTTACCTCGGTAAAGTTCTGCAGATACTGAATCACCAAATCATCCTTACCGGTGAGCAATTTTAAACGCTCCTCCCAATGAGGATTAGGCAGGCAGCGAACGTCAAATATGAAATCGGTGTCTGCCGGTAGACCGTGCTTGAACCCGAATGACTGAATCAATATCGACAGGTCGGCACCAGTGCTCGGTAAAAGTCGGGTTATAATGGTTTGGCGCAATTCGTGAACATTAAATGTCGTCGTATCTATGATGAGATCGGCACTGGCATAAATATTATTTAACAGGACCCGTTCCAGTTGTATGACCTCGACTAGCGGTAAACCTCGTTTGGACAGGGGATGTTTGCGCCTGGTCTCACTGAAGCGAGACAACAATTTTTTAATATCAGAGGTTAAGAACAATATTTTCAGAGAGATTTCCAATTCCCTGATTTGATTAATTATATCGTCATATCGATCCATGTCGTCGACGCCACTTCGCGCATCGATGGCCACCGCAATCAGATCGTAAAGTGCCGGTTTCGAGTGGATCATCTTGTTGATGAAGTCGAGTAACAGCCCCACTGGAAGATTGTCGACACAAAAATAACCAGCGTCTTCGAGCGTATGCAGGGCGACGGTTTTACCAGATCCCGAGAGACCGCTAACAATAACCAGTTTCACTTCCTGATACCCGCTTAACCAGCAATATAGAGTTTATTCATAGAGTTCTTTCATTCTCTTGGATCGCCTGATTCTGACGCTTAATAAATTCTTCCGCGGCATTGTAGCCGTTTAGATTCAACAGGTAGTTACGTGCAGCAGCTTCTACCAGAACAGCAAGGTTGCGACCGGGTGCGACAGGCAGGGTGATTTCTGGTATATCGAGACCCAGTATGTTTCGGGTTTGCAAGTTGTCCCCAATACGATCGAATTGGGTGGAGTTATCGCTGGTGAGCCCAATCATATTGATAATGAGCCGTAAAGCCTTATTTTTTTTCAAAACATTGGCTCCGAACATCGCCCGGATGTTGACAATACCCAGGCCACGAACTTCCATAAAGTCACTCAGCAGGCTGGGGCTATGGCCTTCGATCAGGTCAGGCGATAGTCTTGAAAACCGGGTAATATCGTCTGATATGAGACGATGCCCCCTGGCAATCAGGGCGAGCGCGAGTTCACTTTTACCGACGCCGCTCTCACCGGTTAAAAACACGCCCAGGCTATAGACTTCTATATAAACGCCGTGCTCATCAGTATGTTCCGCAAGTACATGAGATAGAAGGTAGCGGCTATTATCGATTAATTCCGAGTCGCTGAGGTCGGACTGGAATACCGAAATATTATGATCTTCACATTGTCGGATCATCGATTCCGGCATGCGGTTACCCTGGCTTATTATTATTGTACTTACTGGTCCCTGAAACAGTGTCCTGAGTAATTTTTTCTGTTCATCCTGGGTCAGTTTATTGATAAACCGGGATTCCTGGTAACCCACCACGACGACGCTCGATGTCCGAATAACATTAAAATAATCGACTGCTTCAAAAGTATCGCCTGCCTGGCGTGAGAGTTTGATCTCACGTTCCAGACCTATTTCGGCCGAACTAAAGCTTAGTTGTAGTTTTTGTTGATATCGATGGAAAAATTCACGGATTTCGAGGGCAGGTCTCATTGCTCGGCCATCTTGATTATACGGGCTATTTCGTCGCTGGAGCCGGCATTACGAATCGCGTCGCAAATTTCGGCCTGCGAAAATATTTTTGCCAGTGATGACAATATTTCTAAATGCTCATCTGTCGCCTTTTCAGGGATGATGATGGTGAACACCAGATCGACTGGCTTATTGTCCGGCGCCTCGAATTTTACTGGCTGGTTGAGCCTGATGAAACAAGCTATGGTTGCATCGAGGTCATTTAGCCGGGCGTGGGGTATGGCAAAGCCATTACCCAGTCCTGTACTACCGAGTCTCTCACGATCAAGAAGATTATTGTATATCGTGTTCTGGGGTAAATCGAACTGGTCGGCAATGTTGTCAGAGATGAATTCCAGGAGCCTTTTTTTACTCGAGATATCTGTATTAACGAAGATACGTTCTGGAGACAAAAGTGCTGAGATTGTCATGAATTGGAAAGCTTTGGAGTCCGGTTGCCTTGAATATGCGCGAATCTTATCCCAATCCTTCGAGTATGCAAGTTCTATTAACCAGACGACAATATAGTCGCCGGGATAATAAAAAAGGCGGAGTATTAATTACTCCGCCCCTGTGATTATGCCTCTTCGGGAATATCTCCTTTGACGCGATGATTTTTTAATTTTTCTTTATGTTTTTTACCCTGTCGGTCAAGTTTATCTACGAGTCCGTCAATGGCTGCGTACATATCCTCCTGTACACTATCGGCGTGCAAACTGCTGCCGCTAACATGTAAGGTCGCCTCGGCTTTGTGCCGCAGTTTTTCAACAGTTAAAACAACATGTATGTCCAGCGCCTGATCAAAATGTCGATCCAGTTTGGCTATTTTTTCGTTGACATAATTTCGCATAGAATCCGTAATTTCTACATGGTGACCGCTCAGACTTATTTGCATCAGTAACCTCCTTCGGTTGCTTGATTCGCATTGCTACGAATCGTTAGTGTCTCAGAAGAGACGTTTTCGCTCATTAGATGGTGGAATATGCATCGCCTCTCGATATTTGGCTATCGTTCTTCGCGCTACCTTTACACCCTGATCACCTAACAACAGAGTAATTTTATTATCGCTTAAGGGCTTGCTGGGGGATTCGGCGGCAACTAATTTCTTGATAATGGCTCTTATCGCAGTAGAAGAACATTCGCCTCCATCTGAGGTGCTGACATGACTGGAAAAAAAATACTTGAATTCCAGTATACCACGCGGTGTATGCATATACTTTTGTGTGGTTACACGCGATACGGTCGATTCGTGCATATCGAGTAAATCTGCGATATCACGAAGCACCATCGGTTGCATCGCCTCTTCCCCGTATTCAAAAAAAGCCTGCTGGCGTTCGATGATGGCGCGCGCTACGCGAATTAACGTGTCATTGCGGCTTTGTAAACTCTTGATAAACCAGCGCGCCTCCTGTAAATGGTCTTTCAGGTAGGTATTTTGCGCACTATTGTCACTGCGTTTAATGAGGTCGGCGTAACCCGTATTAACCTTTAATCCAGGTGCATTTTCTGGATTAATGCTGACATGCCACTTACCCGCCTGTTTGCTGACGTAAACGTCGGGAATAATATATTCGGCATGATTTTCACTTACCATATGCCCGGGATGCGGATTGCTGGTCTGTATGAGTTTGATTATCTCAGCCAGTTCACCCTCTTTGATGCGAAGGCGCCTTTTCAGAAAAGCGAAATCATTGCTCGCCAGTTGCTCCAGATATTTGTCTACGAGGATCAGTGCTTTACTGAGATGAGGGGTTTTGGCGTCGAGTTGACTCAATTGTATGGTCATGCATTCAGACGGAGAGCTGGCGGCGACACCGACAGGATCGAAGTGTTGAATTAAATGTAGTACTGCCATTACCTCGTCAAATTCGATCTCTTCAAGCTGTTTCTGTAAACCTGTATAGATATCTTCAAGGCTCTGGGTCAGGTAACCGGTATCATCGATCGAATCGATAATCGCTAGTCCGACCTCGTGGTCGGTATCGGTGAGGTGAGCTGCATTGAGTTGCCAAAGCAGGTGTTCGTTGAGGACATCTACGGCGGGCGCCTGGTTTTCAAACATATCCCTGTTATCGTCACGGTTATTTTGCGACTGCGTCGGCGATACCGGAATATTATCGTAGACATCATCCCAACGACTGTCGATCTCCAGGTCTTCCGGCAGAGTCTGATTGGCGCGATTCTCGCTGACTGCATCAGCGCTGGTCTTAATATTGGTGGGGTCCTCGTCATCAGATCCATTGATGCCGCTAGCGTCCAGATCCAGTACCGTTATCTCGCCCAGATTATCTTCCTGCTCCAGCAAGGGATTGCTATCGAGGGTTTCCTGGATTTCTACCTGCAACTCCAATGAAGACATTTGCAACAGCTTGATTGCCTGCTGCAGTTGTGGGGTCATCGTAAGGCTTTGGCCTATTCGCAGTTGTAGACTTTGCTTCATAGGCGAGGCTGATCCTGATATGAGATTATGTTCTGATTATCATTGTCTCTCATAGATACTGTTATAGCTTAAAATCCTCTCCCAAGTAAATCTTTCTGACGATTTTATTCTCTAAAATGTGTTCAGGCTCACCCTCGGCGAGTATTTTGCCCTCGGCCATGACATAGGCCCGGTGGCAGATACCCAGGGTTTCACGTACATTATGATCGGTAATGAGTACGCCGATATTACGATCGGCTAGCTGCTGAATGATGTCCTGAATATCGATCACCGAGATAGGGTCCACCCCGGCGAAAGGCTCATCTAGTAGTATAAAACGGGGTTCATTAGCCAGGGCCCTTGCTATTTCTACTCGCCGTCGCTCACCACCGGAAAGTGAAATACCAATGTTTTCACGAATATGAGTGATTTGAAAATCTTCCAGCAAACGCTCGAGCGTATCCAGTTTTTGCTGGCGGGTCAGCTCCTTACGCAGCTGTAGTACAGCCATGATATTGTCCTCTACCGACAGGTTGCGAAATACTGAGGCTTCCTGGGGCAGGTAACCAATGCCCATACGTGCGCGATGGTGTATCGGCAGGTGATCAATAGCCTGACCATTCAGGGTAATAGTTCCGCGATCGTTATCGACGAGGCCGACGATCATGTAAAAGCAGGTGGTTTTACCGGCGCCGTTGGGACCGAGTAAACCAACGATGTCGCCACTTTCGATGTACAGGGATACCGATGCTACTACTTCACGTTTGCCGTAGGATTTGGCCAGGTCGGCCGCTTCGAGGCGGTTTTCCTGGTAATTCGCTGAGACCGGATTTTGCATAGATTGCTATTCTTGTGTGGGTTGAATCAGCATTCGTACCCGGCCTTCAGAGTTAATACCGCCAGCCTTCATACCTCCGGTAATGGTATCGATTTGAATTTTATTACTCTCGATGGTATCGCCGACGTGAGTGACCCTGGCATTCTCAAGTAGAATCAAGGTTGACTCCGATTGGTTATATTCTATTTGTTCTCCCTCGCCGTGTATTTCCTGCTGTAGGTCGTCAAGCTGTCTAAAAGTAGCTGGCGAACCTGTCATTTTCATCATGGTAATTTCTTTATTATCATTAAAAAACAGCGTTAATTGCTCGCTGCTAATCTCGAGACTGCCCTGCTTGAGGTGAACATTACCCGAGTAAATGCTTATTTTTTCCATTTCCCTGACTTCCAGGCTGTCGGCTTCGACTTGAATCGGCTGCTGTCTATCGCTTGATAAGGCATTCGCGTGCAGTGTTATGGACGAGAGAAAAGCGAACAGCAGGAGCCCTAGCATCAGGTCCGCGGCTTTTCTATCTGATCTAACTTTCATGATTGTAAATAGACCTGGTGTTCTTCATTAAATATACCTGATTGTGTAAATCAAACACGGCCATGTCACCGCTTATTCTGGAATTATCCGACTCAATAACGACATTTTTCTCGCTCGTTATACGATCATTGTCTGGCTCAAACAACATACTCTCAGAGCTGATTTGTATCGCGTTTGGCCCGAGTCTTTTCACTACCACATTATCACTCAACTGAAGTACATTTTGTTGATGCAATAACTCGCCATTGCGTGCATTTACATTCCAGTCACCATTTTCGCGATAAACATTTACGATGGGATATTTTATGTGACTGATATCATTTAGTGGGAAGTGTTCGATGTAGGGGCTGTACACTTGATAATCGAGGGTACCAGTCCTGTCAAAAATCTGATATTTCACTTCGGCGAAGAAATAGTCGATATCGGTTGGTATCTCTAGTTCCGGTCTGGCCGTAGCCAGTTTCGATCGCGATTCGAAAATCCAGCCGGCTGCTATTGCGCCAATAATTACGACTATAACAACAACGATGATGTAATAGGGCCTCATTGTAGATAAGAAGCCTGCTTGGCATCGAGTAAATTTTGCGCTTCCAGGATAAAATCAGTTACTTCCCGCACCGCACCGGCGCCGCCGTTGGCAAGGGTGACCCAGTGCGCCTGTTGTTTAACAAAAGCATGAGCATTGTTTACCGCGATTGACATTCCCACCTGGCCCATAATAGCAAGATCCGGCAGGTCATCTCCGAGATAGGCAATCTGGGAGGGTGCGAGTCCCGTTTTTTTTAGCAGCTCGGAAAATGCGGGGCGTTTGTCTCGATTACCCTGAAACACCAGTTTTACCCCTAAATCATTCATGCGATGATTGACAAGCTTTGACTTGCGGCCGGTAATCACGGCTATCTGGATGCCACACTCGAGCAGCATACGCATGCCCTGGCCATCAAGAGAATTGAAAGTCTTATACTCACGACCCTGGGCATCGAATTGCAAGCCACCGTTTGTCATTACTCCATCGACATCCAGTATCAGCAGTTGAATTTGCCGGGCTTTAAGTTGTATTTCACTCATTCATGAAAACTCTTAGACCACACCGGCTCTTAGTAAATCATGCATGTTTAACGCACCCTCAACCATACCGGCCTGGTCAATCACCATCAAAGCATTGATCTTGCGGTCATGCATAATTTTTAACGCCTCGCTGGCGATCCGCTCAGCTTCGATTGTTACCGGGTTTGAGGTCATGAAATCTTTCACCTGGGCGCTATTGATATCGGGCATTTTTTCGAAGGTCCGGCGCAGATCACCGTCTGTGTAAATGCCGACCAGTCTCCTGTTTACTGGATCTATGACCCCCGCCACGCCGAGGCCCTTGTTGCTCATCTCCAGCAGGGTCTGCTTCAGGCTGCTATCAGTCGGCACCAGTGGAATTGCATCGCCGGTGTGCATGATATCGCTGACGCGTAGTAATAATCGTCGTCCCAAATTGCCACCGGGATGGGAGAGGGCGAAATCCTCTTCGGTGAATCCACGCGCTTCTAGTACCGCAACGGCGAGCGCATCACCCATCGCGAGCGAGGCTGTGGTGGATGATGTCGGCGCCAGTCCAAGCGGGCAGGCCTCCTTGCTGACACCGACATCCAGATTAATATCAGCGACACGGGCGATAGTCGAATGTGGCTTACCGGTGAGTGCGATTAAGGGGATGCCGAGACGTTTTAGCAGGGGCAATAACAGGGTTATTTCACTGGTCTCGCCTGAGTTGGACAGTGCAATCACCAGATCATCGGCGGTGATCATGCCGAGATCTCCATGGCTGGCCTCTCCGGGGTGCATAAAAAATGCGGGTGTTCCAGTGCTTGCCAGGGTTGCTGCGATTTTATTACTGATGTGCCCCGATTTCCCCATTCCAGTTACAACAATGCGGCCTTCGCAACCAAGAATCATATCGCAGGCTTGATAAAAAGACTGGTCGAGCCGCTTGATGAGGGCTGAGATTGCTTCAGATTCGGTTTTTAAAACAGCGACACCGAGTTCAATGTAAGAGTGTTTGGTCATAATTAGGCCTTCCCAGCTATCACCCCATAATACAAATATAACTGGTAAATGACAAAAACACTCAGTAGACAGAAACCTTTCAGGCGGGTAATGCTGCGTTCATTTGAAAGTGAAAATCGTGAAAGTCCATAGAATAGTAGAGTGATCGCGATGACAACGGGTAAATCCCGGGTCACTGCCAGGTCACTGATGCTGAAACTGGTGATAAAAGCCGGGATACCGATTACAGCAAGCGAGTTAAACAGGTTAGAGCCAATAATGTTACCAATTGCCAAATCGGGGTCACCTTTTTTTATACTGGCTATCGAGGCGGCGAGTTCTGGCAAGCTGGTACCCAGTGCCACAATTGTGAGGCCAATCACCAATTCGCTAATGCCAAGGGAATGAGCAACCTGGGTGGCACCCCAGATCAGCAGCTTTGAGCTACCAACAAGCAATATCAGGCCTGACAATATCCAGCCGCTAGAGGCCAAAAACCCCATTTCTTCATTGTCGCTGTTTGATGGTCCATTTTCCGACGGATCGGAATTGGAATCTTTTTGGTGTGCTTTCACCAGGTACCAGAGCATAAGCACAAGTAGCGTTAACAGGAGTACGCCATCGAGTGTATCTAGCACACCGTCGTACAGGCACCAGCTCATAACGGCTGTTGCGAGTAGAAGCAAAGGAAATTCACGATCGAGAATTTGTTTAGCTATTGGTAAAGCTGTGACTAGCGCTGTTATGCCGAGTATCAGGCCAATATTGGCGATATTGGAGCCCAGCGCATTGCCAATTGCTATATCTGGCGTTTGTTCCAGCACTGCAATCACCGAAATCAGAATTTCCGGGGCCGAAGTTCCAAAACCGACGATAGTAATACCGATGATCATCGAAGATACGCCCAGGTGCCTGGCAATGGAGGCGGCGCCATCGACGAACCGGTCAGCGCTCCACACTAGTACAGCGAGTCCTGCTATGATCGCGGCTAAGGACAGAAACATAATGGTTGGGGCAGAACTCGATCGACGCTTAGGAGGGTATTAAAAATTGGCTGTTGAGGTAAACAGGCCGACGCGTAAATCCTTTGCTGAATAGATTTCACGGCCATCTACTTCCATAGAAGCATCACCTATACCCATCACCAGTTTGCGCATGATAATGCGTTTAATATCAATTCGGTAAGTCACCATCCTGGCGCTAGGCAAAACCTGCCCGAAATATTTCACTTCGCCAGCACCGAGTGCGCGGCCGTGACCGGGCCCACCTTTCCAGCCCAGATAAAAGCCTATTAATTGCCACATCGCATCAAGGCCGAGGCAGCCCGGCATGACAGGATCGGTTTCAAAATGACATTTGAAAAACCATAGTTCTGGATCGACATCGAGCTCGGCGACTATTTTGCCCTTGCCGAACTTACCACCGTCCTCGGTAATATCGACGATACGGTCAAACATCAACATGGGCGGTTTCGGCAACAGTGCATTGCCCTCGCCAAAAAGTTTTCCTTTCCCACAACGAATGAGGTCGTCGTAGCTAAAACTATGTTGTTCGGTCAGAGGTTTTGACATATCGATTTATGAAAACTCAGAGCAAGGTTGCGAACACTAACTATTATAAGAAGAATATTCCAGCAAAAAGTATTCAAATTCGGAACTGAAAATTCAGGGTCGAGTCTAATCGCTCATATAGTGAAGTAGTTCTCGTGCCGGGCGCTAGACTGTTCCATGAGGATATCAATGGTAGTATATTCATAACCTGTCTCCCAGTTATAGAATTTTTACCAGCCTGGAACTAGTTAAGAATTGTACAGGGGAGGGTAAAATTGCAGGATTTTTTGATGTTTAGCCAATTTCCATTAAGCCCGGTTAAAGGACGATATCGCTTATGAAGAGCTGTATATTGCCAGTCCCACTGCTGTTAGTGTTGCTGCTTTTATCACAGGCTACAAACGCTGAAGTGCGATTGAGTCTGGATCAGGCGATCAAGCTAGCTTATGAGCATGATCCCAGAATCGAAGAAAAAAGAGCCTTTGTTCGCAAGGCGGAGGCAGTGTTGGCGGAGGCCAAAGGATCTGGCGAGTTTAGCTACGGAGCAACCAGTTTTCTAGCGATTACGCGGGGGCTCGAAGGCGGATTTTATGAGGGCGGGGCCGAGTCCTGTTCCGACAATTGTAGACCCAGGGGCGACAATTATGATCTTGAAGATGGCCTCTCATTCTGGGCCGGGTTGACTTTCAGTATCATCAAACCGTTAATGACTTTTGGCAGACTGGAAAGCTATGAGCATGCCGCGCAGCAAAATATTCTGGTTAAACAACAGGATGTTGCACTACAGCGCGACAGGATTCGTCTCGATGTTGTAAAGGCTTACTTCGGCTATTTAACCGCCAGGGATAGCCGTTATTTACTCGAGGATACCCGTAAAAGGCTCGACAGCGCATTGCGACTCGCAATTGACTGGATCGAAGAAGGTAAGGGAGATATCAATTTGTCGGACCGTTATGCGATTGAATCGGGCCAGGGTTTGATCGACAGTTTTCTGGCAGACGCCAAAGGCGTTGAAGCTATTGCAATGGATGGTTTAAAGTTACTGACTGGCTTGCAGACAGAGACCCTGGTATTGGAAGACAGCCGCCTGCAGGCGCTCGCACTACCGGACCAGAGTATAGAGGAATGGGTAGAGCTGGCGCTAAATAATCGCGTCGAAATGCGGCAGGTCGAAGCTGGCTTGTCAGCGCGACGCGCATTGGTGGAGGCCAACAAGGCTGGCAAAAAACCTATTGTGTTTGCCGGACTCGCTGGATCACTGACCTATTCTCCGGGGCGAGATCGGCTCGATAACCCGCATATATACGATCCTTTTAATAATGTCGCGATTTCACCCCTGGTCGGCATGCGTTGGCAGTTTGAAGAGGGGACTCACCTGGCCCGGATTTCGCAGGCGCAGGCAGACCTGGATGCGCTTATCCACAAGGCTTCATTTGCGCGACAGGGAATTCCGTTTGAGGTTCGGGAACAGTATCACCTGGTGCAGTCCAAATACGAGTCTATCCAGGCGATGAAATCGAGTGCAAAATCCGCCAGGCGCTGGATGATTTCGAGCTATGCCGATTTTGAAGCAGGCATCGAAGATGCCGACAGGATTCTGAGGGCGATGCAGGTTTATGTCGTTGCTTATGCCGAGTATCTGAAACATGTAAATGATTTCAATAATCACGTGTTCAAATTAAAAAGTGTCAGTGGTATTTACGAATGAAAAAATTGACAGGACTATTATTGTTCTTGTTTTGTCTACAGACGGTTATAGCGGTTGAAATTGGCCCTCAGGAACTGATCGAACAAACCACTAGCCGCTTGTTAATAGAGATCAAATCTAACTCGGAGAAATTTCAGCAAGACCCCAGCAAACTGTATTCGCTGGTCGATGAGGTCGTGTTACCGCATTTTGATTTCGAAAGCATGATCGATCTGGTACTGGGTCGTTATCGGAATAAGGTTAGCGCCGAGCAACGCCCCCTGATTGTCAAGGAATTCCAGGCTTTACTGGTACGGACTTATAGCAGAGCCCTGCTCGACTACAATGACCAGGAAATTATCTATTTGCCGATGGAAATTTCTATTGAAACCGGTAGTGCGACGGTTAAAACCGAAATAGAGCAAGCTGGCGGTTTCCCGATTCCGCTAAACTATAGCCTGAAACAGAGTGACCATGGTTGGAAGGTCTACGATATCAGTGTCGATGATGTCAGTCTGGTTACCAACTATAGCGCCAGTTTTGCGCGCCAGATCAGGAAACATGGCGTCGATGGTTTGATCGAGACCCTGCGTGAGCGCAATCAGGATCGGCAAATTTAGTCTGACTTCCTCGCAGGGAAGCAGGGCCCAGGTTACAAACTAAGCCGCACATTCCTTTCAGGCTTCTGATAGAATACTCGCCGTAAAATTGCTTCCGTTAAAACATAACGTTAGCCCGAATATTGCACGAGGGCGGCACCTAAATGGGTAAATATTTTTATAATTAAATAATTTATATCAGAATGTCGATATGATTCAAAATTACAGTTTGTGCCTGAACGAATTCAGGAAAAATCTGGCTGCTCTCGGCAACTGCTCCCTGCATTGCTCTACCACCTACGTCCATGTAGGCGATCTTGATCGAT
>JBGUEB010000004.1:0-31496 GCA_041821565.1 Gammaproteobacteria bacterium
CCTTAGCCTGCGCTTTTTCGCTTCACGGGGTTTTAATCTACCTCGATTACTTCATTTGTAAACCCATGTCTGTCTATACCAGGGTCGATAGAGGCCAACTCGAAGCCTTTTTAAGCCTCTATCAAATCGGTAAATTAATCGATTTTCACGGTATTGTAGCTGGTGTTACGAACACCAATTATGCAGTGCAAACCACTAGCGGTAATTTTGTACTGACCTTGTACGAGAATCACAATACCGGGACACTGGATTATATCCTCGGTCTGCAGCATCACCTGGCCAACAACAACATCGCCTGCGCTGCACCGGTACTCGACCGCGAGGTTCGTCTTTATTCATCACTTAACCGTCGTCCAGCCGCATTCATCCATCGGCTCCCTGGGGAAGCCTGTAAAAATCCGGCACTTGAGCAATGTGCGCTAATCGGCGCCGAACTGGCCCGTTTTCACCTCGCAGGTACTAATTTCATACCAAACCGAAACAACCCCTGCGGCCTGCACTGGTGGCTGGCCATCTCGGACAAGCTCGACGGCCACCTGGCTGACACCGACAGACTGCTGATACTGGAGGAAGTACAGCACTACCAACAATATCCATTCGCGGGTCTGCCGCTGGGCACGCTACACGCAGATCTGTTCCATGACAATGTCCTGTTCGATGGTGATTTGCTTTCCGGCATCATCGATTTTGACTATGCCTGTAACGATATTCTGATCTACGACCTTTGTGTAATGATTAATGACTGGTGCTTAGAGGCCGACGGCAATATCGACCGACAACGAATGGATAGTGTGATACATGCCTACCAGCGAATACGGACTCTGTCGGAGTGGGAATGCGAGGCTTTACCAATGATGTTGCGTGCAACTGCATTACGGTTCTGGTTATCTCGACTTCACGACAAAACTTTCCCCGTCGCCGGCGATCTTACCTTTAGCAAAGATCCCGGTGAATTTAAAAGGATGCTGCTATTGAGACGGGAATTGTCCCTTTAACTCGCTACTTGCCAATACAAAAACTGGAAAATATCTTGCCAAGCAAATCATCGCTGGTGAACTCTCCAGTAATTTCGCTCAGGTATTGCTGGGCCTCACGCAAGTCTTCCGCCATGAGTTCACCAGCCCGGGCTTCCAGGAATATGCGCTGGGCCTGTTGCAGACTCTCACGCGCCCTGAGCAGTGCATCGACATGTCGCCGGCGAGCCATAATGGCCTGGTTGTCCTGGTTATAGTCGGAAAATTTATCGGTGATGAGGTCAATCAATTCGTCCATACCTTCACCGCTTCGCGTCGAGATATAGTGTGCCTGTCGGTCTCTTGCCGCATTCGCAGAAAGCAGGTCTGCTTTACTGTAAATCAGGTGATAATTGCGCGCACCGAGGCGTTCGATGATTTCACCGTCGGCAGCGGTCATGCCGATGCTGGCATCGACCAGTAACAGGATAGCGTCAGCCTTGTCGATCTCCAGCCAGGCTCGTTTGATTCCTTCCAGTTCAACCGGATTATCCGAACTTCGCAGGCCAGCGGTATCGTTTATGCGCAAGGGAATACCCTTTAGCGAAATATGTTCGCGCACTACATCGCGGGTGGTGCCGGCAATTTCGGTAACAATCGCTGCCTCGTAACCAGCCAGGTAATTGAGCAGGCTGGATTTACCCGCATTCGGCAAGCCCGCAAGCGCAATGGCGAGCCCTTCGTTCAGCACTCGGCCATTCTCAGCCTTCAACAGAACAACTTCCAGGGTTTCCAGGCAGGCAACAAGCCGCTCACCAATCGTGGAATCTGCGAGAAAATCGATTTCTTCTTCGGCAAAATCCAGCGCAGCTTCGACAAAGGCACGCAGATTAATAATTTCGTCAACCAGGTGGTGAACCTGGCTTGAAAACTGTCCTTCCAGTGAGCGCATTGCTGCCTTCGCCGCTGCCCGACTACCGGATTCGATCAAGTCCGCAATCGCCTCGGCCTGGGCCAGGTCAAGTTTGCCATTTAAGAAGGCGCGCTCGGAAAACTCACCGGCACGAGCCAGCCTTGCACCCAGCTCACAAATCCGTTCGAGAAGCATATCAAGCAGTATCGGCCCGCCATGGCCCTGGATTTCGACCACATCCTCACCACTGAAAGAATGGGGTGCCTGGCAGTAAAAACACAGGCCGTGATCGATAGTCTGGCCCAGGGCATCAAGGAATTTTCTAAATCGAACCTGGTTCGTTTGCAGGCTAGAAGTGGTGAGAGACTCGCCTATTTCTAGCGCGAGCGGGCCGGAAATGCGCACTATACCGATACCACCGACGCCGGGTGGCGTGGCAATGGCAGCTATGGTGTCTGTGGTTGGCACTGGCTATGCCCGATCCGAACAAAAGCCGGGTATCAGGAACCACCGGCTTCGATACGCTTCGTAATTATCCACTGTTGCGTAATCGAAAGGATGTTGTTAACAACCCAGTACAACACCAGCCCGGATGGGAAGAATGCGAAGAAAAAAGTAAAAACAAACGGCAGGGCCATCATCACTTTTGCCTGGATCGGATCTGGGGGTGTCGGGTTTAATTTTTGCTGCACCAGCATGCTAACGCCCATGATGATTGGCAACACAAAGTATGGGTCCATTACCGATAAATCTTCAATCCACAGAATAAAAGGTGCCTGGCGCAGATCAACACTTTCAAGCAGGGCCCAGTAAAGCGCTATAAACACCGGTATCTGCACCAGTATCGGCAAGCAGCCACCCATCGGATTAATTTTTTCAGTTTTATAAAGCTCCATCATCGCCGCGTTCATTTTCTGGCGATCACTGCCGTGACGTTCCTTCAGGGCTTTAAGTCGTGGGCCGACTTTTCGCATTTTCGCCATCGATCGGTAGCTGGTTTCAGACAATTTATAGAAAGCGGCCTTAATCGTCATGGTCAGCAAAATAATGGCGAAGCCCCAATTGCCAACATAGTCATGGTAAAACGATAGCAACCAGTAAAGCGGCTTGGAGAGGAAGGTTAATACACCGTAATCAACGGTTAGTTCCAGGCCAGGGGATATTTCTTCCAGGCGTTTCACCAATTTTGGCCCGACAAATAACTGGCTGTTAAATTCTGCACTACTTCCGGGTGCTATCAGCAGGTTTTCGGACCTTAAACCAATCGTGTAAGTCGCCGGACTCTGTTTGGTATTGGCAATACTATAAACCAGGTTGGTATCTTCCTGGGGCGGTACCCATGCTGACATGAAATAGTGTTGCAACATTGCAATCCAGCCCCCCAGGGACTGGAGCTTTAGCTGGCTTTCTTCCATATCGTCGAAATCGACTTTTTCGTATTTCTCTACTTCGTTGTAGTAAACCGCACCGGTGTAGGTAATCAGTATTCTGGATTTAGACAATGGTCGGGAACGCTGGATTTGCCGATATTGACTACCCTGCCAGTCGCCATCGCTATTGTTCTCGACCCTGTGGTTGACGTCGATCAGGTAGTCGCCACGTTTAAAACGGTAGTTTTTGACCACGTTTATGCCGTTTTCTGACCAGAATAGCGGTACTACCAGCTCATCCATTCCATCCTGGAGAATAAATTCATTGCGTTCCACCTGGAAAAGGCTGTGATGTGTCGGCGCTGTATTACTGCGGTTTCTGAGGCCACTTTGTAGAATATGAATACTGTCCGGATCACTGTGGATGAGTTCCAGCCCTATATCCGGTTGATCCAGAGAAATCGGATACTGCTTCAGCTTCAACGAGCGAATTACTCCACCCCTGGTATCGATTATAGCAGTAACAACATCTGTCTCAACCGTGATTAGCCGGCTCGGGTCGGGGGTGGTTGTGGGTTGCTGGCTACCGGTGGTGGTGGTCGCCAATCCCTCGGCCTGATCGGGTAAATCCATGCTGATTGAAGCTTCTTCACCTGTCTGGCTTATTACCGTACCATCGCCCGATCCAGTGCTGACTACTGGCTTTTGACCATAATCCAGTTGCCATTGTTGCCATATCAACATTGCTACGAATGCAATCGCGGCAAATAGAAAAAGTCTTGTGTTATTCATCGAGATTGCTCGGTACCGGATCATAACCACCGGCGTGCCATGGGTGGCAGCTAGAAATGCGTTTTGTTGCAAGCATCAAACCCCTGAATACGCCGTGTTGTTCGATCGCTTCAATTGCGTACTCTGAACAGCTCGGTGTATAGCGGCAACTACTCGCCATCATCGGGCTCAACAAGTACCGATATACTCGGATTGGGACTATCAGGATTTTTCGCATTGCTCGATAACGCTATTCCAGTGTTTTTCCAGGTTTTTATTCAGTTGCGCACTGTCGACTAACATAACTTGTCGTCGCACCATAATCACCATGTCTCTTGCGGGCAAACGGTGCTGAATTTTTCGAAAACTCTCCCGAAAGATTCTTTTTAATCGATTTCGGAATACTGCTTTCTGAATTTGTTTTCTAGCGATGGCAAATCCTATCCTTGGACAGGTTCCCGGCTGATTCCCGACCAGTATTGTAATAGCGGCATCGCCTACCCGGCTATTATTATTGAAAGTTTGCCGATATTGCCCGGCTCTGGTCAGTCTTAACTGCCTGGGAAACGATTCCCCGGTCTGATTTCCCATTATTTGAGGACACAGTTTTAAGGCGTCAACCGCGCCCTCCCTTTTGCCCTGCGCGCTTTAATAACGGCGCGGCCACCGCGTGTTTGCATACGGGCGCGGAATCCATGCGTCCTGGCACGCTTTAAATTACTGGGTTGGAATGTGCGTTTCATGTTATAGGCCTCGGCTTATATAGCCTGTCTAAATCAACAAGGCGCGACAATGTACTGGTCTAGCCGCGCTACGTCAATATGTAAATACCTTATTTTTCTATATTTTCAGGATATATCGAGATGGGTTTTATATCCCGGCGCAGAATAGAAAATATTTACGCCATCGGTCTTTGCTAAGCCTGTGGATAAGTATATTATTAAGCGCTGTGTCATCGGCCTGCGATTATACCCTGCTCCGGGCTGATCCTCAGATAAAAAAATTGTTTTTTGACCGGGTAAAGTCTGGCGCTCTCACCCGTGACAGCGATCTATTTGCCACAATTGAATTGATTTATCAGCTAAATGGACAAGTTTTGAACCCTATCTGGCAACAATGTATTACCTGTCTCGAAGGAGAAATCAGCGAGCAACAGCTTAATACCTGGATTTTGCCATTGCAGGTGGAGCAGGAACTCAATACTCTAAAATTGCTCGCGCCTAATCGGTTTGTCATGGATTGGGTACGTAAACACTTCCTTGAGCGGATTAATGAACTGATAACAAGTCTCGACGACAGCAAGTCGATCTCTGTTAATTTGTCCATTGGCTCACAGACCAGAACTGCAACCCAAACCCCAGCTGCATCTAGTAACCCGACACCAAAACGCTCTGCTCACGCCAGCGGAGTGAGTGAAAAGCAAACCTTTGCCAGTTTTGTCGAGGGTAAATCTAATCAACTGGCTCGTGCGGCTTCTATTCAGATTAGCAATAATCCGGGTTCTGAATACAATCCGCTCTATATTTATGGCGGGGTTGGGCTTGGCAAAACCCACTTAATGCATGCCATCGGTAACCAGATTAAACAAAATAATCCATCAGCAGGCCTTCTTTACGTTAATTGTGAACGTTTCGTATCGGATATGGTTAAGGCGTTACAACATAGTAAAATGAATGAATTCAAGAACTCGTATCGAAGCCTGGATGCGTTGTTGGTTGATGACATACAGTTTCTTGCCGACAAGAGTCGCTCGCAGGAAGAATTTTTCCATACCTTTAACTCGCTTTACGAATCCGGTGCTCAAATGGTTATCACCTGCGACCGGTTTCCCAAGGAAATTGAGGGCCTTGAAGATCGCATACGTTCCCGGCTCGGTTGGGGGCTGGCGGTCGATATCAAACCGGCAGACCTGGAGACCCGGGTCGCCATATTAAACAGTAAAGCTGAACTGGTTAATGTTCATTTGCCCGATGATGTGGCTTTTTTTATTGCAGAGCGCTTCAAATCGAACATTCGTGAGCTCGAAGGTGCGTTAAAGCGGGTTATTGCCCATGCTCGATTTACCGGGCAATCCATTACGCAGGAATTTACCCGGCAGGCTTTAAAGGAATTACTGGCTGTACAGGATAAACTGGTAACTATTGAGAATATCCAGAAACTGGTGGCAGAGTACTACAAGATCCGGGTGGCCGACTTACTCTCCAGCTCGCGTAGGCGATCGATAACCCGACCCCGACAAATAGCTATGTCGCTTGCTAAAACCCAGACACGACATAGTTTACCTGAAATCGGTAATGCTTTTGGCGGCAGGGACCACACCACGGTATTACATGCCTGCAGAAAAGTTGCTGAATTAAGAGGTGAAGACCCGCGCATCGAAGAGGATTATGAGAATTTGCAGCGTATTTTGAGTAATTAAACCTGATGTAATAACAGTATATGCATACTACTTTAGCTGCCTGATTGTGTGTAGTATGTGGATAAACAAAGGACAATTTGAAAATAAATTTATTATCCCTGTTTATCCACAGTTTGCTGATAAGATGCAGACAGCTTTAAACAGCAAAAAAAATCAGTAACCGTTTGATTTTAAAAGAGAAAATTGTGATATAAACAATCAAACCAGTCACTAATAGTAACAATAAGATATATAAATGAAAATTATTATTAATAGAGAAAACCTGCTCAGCCCACTTCAGCAAATAATAGGCGCGGTTGAACGCAGACAAACCCTTCCTATTCTGGGGAACGTATTAATTAAATCGAGCTCGGGTACCCTCAGTTTAACTGCCACCGACCTGGAGATCGAAATGGTGTCCGCTGTTGAAGTCGATAGTCCTGAAGACTTCCAGATTACTTTACCCGCGCGTAAACTGCTAGATATATGTAAGGCTCTTGCTGACGGATCAGATATCGAATTTAGTATCGAAGAAAATAAAGTAACGTTAAATTCGGGCCGTAGCCGTTTTTCTCTTGCTTCTCTGCCGGGCAAGGATTTCCCTGGCCTCGATGATATAGTTGAGCAACATTCATTTACAATTAAGCAAGGGGAACTAAAAGCTTTACTGGAAAAGACTTCTTTTGCAATGGCGCAACAAGATGTGCGTTATTACCTAAATGGCATTTTGATGGAGATATCGGCTGATCTGGTAAAAATGGTAGCTACCGATGGGCACAGGCTGGCATTAAGTGAATTAAAAACTGATATATCCATTAGTGATGAAAAGCAGATAATTATTCCGCGCAAAGCAGTGCTGGAACTGGCCCGATTAACCGAATCGAGCGATAGTCCGGCCAAAATTATTTTGAGCCAAAATCATATTCGAGTCGAAGCGGGAGCACTGGTTTTCACGTCGAAGCTGATCGATGGAAAATTTCCAGATTACAATCGGGTCATTCCGGTCGATGGTAATAAAATACTCAAGGTTAACCGGGAGTCACTGAAACGCTCGATGAACAGGATCGCTATTTTATCAAATGAAAAGTATCGAGGTATCCGCTTGACCCTGGCACCGGGAAATCTGGCGATACAGGCTAATAATCCGGACCAGGAAGAGGCGGAAGAAGAATTATCTGTAGATTACGATGAAGCAGAAATTGAAATCGGCTTCAATGTAACTTACCTGATAGATGTGCTCAATGTTCTCCATTCGGAGGACGTCGATATCAAACTAAAAGACGCCAATAGCAGTTGTATTATTAGCGACAGCGAGGATTCGTCTAGTCTGTATGTCGTAATGCCAATGCGATTGTAGATAACTGGCCCTGGCGATATGTCCATCAGTCAGCTTAGCCTGACAGATTTCAGAAATCTCAAGAGTGTAACACTCGATTTTCATCCAGAAATCAATTTAATTACTGGCCCCAATGGTTCAGGTAAGACCAGCTTGCTTGAAGCCATCCATGTGCTTTGCCAGACCTGTTCGTTTCGTACCCATCAGCTCAAGCAATGTATTGCACATGGCAATACTGGGTTTTTATTATTCGGGCGATTTAGTGGATATAAGGCAGGGATTTCAAAAACGGTCGAGGGTCTGAAAATAAAATTAGATGGAGAGCCGATCAATAAAAGATCTGCGCTGGTGAGTCAATCACCGATTAATATTGTTAACTCAGATAGTTTTGAACTGGTTACCGGGCCCCCCCAGCAAAGAAGGAAGTATATCGACTGGTGTTTGTTCCACGTGGAACATCAGTACACTCAACAATGGGTAGAATTTAAACACGCTTTGAGACAGCGTAATCAATTGCTAAAAAGCCGGCAAGATCTGAACCTGCTGGACTACTGGAACGACTACCTGGTCAAACCATCCCTAGTCATTCACCGGTACCGGAAACAATACACTCGCCTGATATCGAAACAGCTGGCCGGACAGCTACCAGAACTGCTGGGTGATTTCAATATAACCCTGGACTATGTACAGGGATGGCCCGAGGACCTGGAACTAAATCAATGCCTTGTAGACAACCGCAGCAGGGATATTAAATCCGGATATACCGGCTATGGGATTCATCGAGATAATTTGCAATTGCTGGTTGATGGTTTGCCGGCCGCACAGGTTTTATCGAGAGGCCAGTTGAAAAAACTTTGCCTGGCTTTGATTATTTCGAGTTTGAAAATTGTGAAGGAGAAAAGCGATAAATCGATAATTTTATTAATCGATGATTTACGCTCAGAACTAGATGAAAAGTCGCAACAAGGCGTTTATCAGCAATTGATGGATATAGGGTTACAATTATTTATTAGCAATATCGAGGAGCAGGTTCCAGGTGGGTTTGAGGGAAAAGAATTCAAAATGTTTCACGTGGAACATGGTATCATTAAGGCCCGTAAAATCAGCTAGATAAGTAGATGTCAGTATACGATTCAACCAGTATAAAAGTATTAAAAGGATTAGACGCGGTACGCAAGAGACCGGGCATGTATATCGGTGATACCGATGATGGAACCGGTTTGCATCACATGGTGTTTGAGGCAGTCGATAATTCGATCGACGAGGCTTTGGCCGGGCATTGTTCGGAGATAAATGTGGTGATCCATAGTGATGGATCAGTCTCGGTAAAAGACGATGGGCGAGGCATACCGGTCGATATTCATAAGGAAGAAGGGCGCTCAGCAGCGGAAGTTATCCTTACTATTTTGCACGCTGGAGGTAAATTTGACGATAATTCGTACAAGGTTTCTGGTGGCTTACACGGTGTTGGTATATCGGTAGTCAATGCGCTGTCGGAAAAACTATTGCTGCGCATCAAGCGACATGGAAAACTGTATGTGCAGGAGTACCGAATGGGGGTGCCCCAGGCCGACCTGGAAGCGATAAAGGATACTGATCAAACCGGCACGGAGTTGCGATTTTATCCGAGTGTCGAAATATTCAGTGATGTTGAATTTCATTACGATATCCTGGCCCAACGTTTACGCGAATTGTCTTTCCTGAATTCGGGTGTTCGTATTCACCTGGTTGATGAAAGAACCAACAAGGAGGATATTTTTAATTACGAAGGCGGCATAACAGCCTTTGTCGAACACTTAAACAAGAATAAGACGCCAGTCCATCAAAAAGTGGTGGAGATCAATGTCAACCTGCAGGATGTTGGTGTCGAGGTGGCGCTGCAATGGAACGATTCTTACCAGGAAAATATTTTTTGTTTTACCAATAATATTCCGCAACGAGATGGTGGAACGCATTTATCGGGGTTCAGAACAGCACTGACCCGAACCATGAATAATTACATGGAAAACAGCCCGATTAAAAAGGATAAGGTTTCACCTACAGGTGACGATGCGCGTGAGGGATTAACCGCGGTCTTGTCGGTTAAGGTGCCGGATCCCAAGTTTTCTTCGCAGACCAAGGATAAACTGGTGTCGTCGGAAATCAAGGGTATCGTCGAGTCGGCGGTAGGTGAAAGCCTGAAAGATTTCCTACAGGAAAACCCGGGCGAAGCGAAGGCGATCTCGATGAAAATACTGGAGGCTGCACGGGCGCGTGAAGCGGCACGCAAGGCTCGCGATATGACGCGACGCAAGGGTGCGCTGGATATAGCAGGGCTGCCGGGAAAACTTGCTGATTGTCAGGAAAAAGATCCGGCTTTGTCTGAGATTTATCTAGTGGAAGGGGATTCAGCGGGTGGTTCAGCCAAGCAGGGTAGAAACCGCAAAACCCAGGCGATTTTGCCGTTGAAGGGAAAAATCCTAAATGTTGAGAAGGCCCGTTTTGACAAGATGCTACAGTCTGCCGAGGTCGGTACACTAATCACCGCGCTCGGTTGCGGCATCGGCCGTGAAGAATTTAATATTGATAAACTGCGTTATCATCACATTATAATCATGACTGATGCCGATGTTGACGGGTCCCATATACGCACTTTGTTACTAACATTTTTCTATCGGCAGATGCGAGAACTGGTAGAGCGCGGCCACATTTATATTGCCCAACCACCACTTTACAAGGTTAAAAAAGGTAAACAGGAACGTTATGTAAAAGATGACAAGGAGCTGAATGGTTATCTACTGCAGCTTGCTATTGAGGGTGCACGTTTACACTCGGACGAGGATACCCCTGCCATGTCGGATTTGGCGCTTGAGACCCTGGCACGCCAATATATGACCATACTCGCGATTTTCGAGCGCCTCCGGGAAAATCTACCGGTGGAGCTTTTACATGAATTGATCGATCTTCCCGCAGTCGTCGAAAACGAGTTGTTAGATGAAAATGCGATGAATCGCTGGGGCTCAATACTTGCCGAACGCCTGAATCACGAGGCCGGCTCTTCCGTCTCTTATGAAGTGCATGTCAGGAGCGATGAAAACAGTAATCAGTTTGGCCTGGTGGTAGATAAGAAGCTGCACGGTATACTCAAGCGTAATGAACTCAGCCCTGAATTCTTCAATGGCGCTGACTACCGTGCGTTTAGACAGTTTGTCGAACAAGCCAGTGGTCTTATTTCAGACCAGTCATTTGTGAGCCGGGGAGAACGCAGCCAGGCAGTTACGAAATTTGGCGAGGCCTACGGCTGGTTAATGACGGAAGCCAAGAAAGGGCTGAATATTCAGCGTTATAAAGGACTGGGTGAAATGAACCCGGAACAACTATGGGAAACAACCATGGACCCGGACAACAGGCGCCTGCTAAGAGTACGCATAGAAGATGCTTTTGCAGCCGAGGAAGTTTTTACTACACTCATGGGTGATCAAGTTGAGCCGCGCCGCGAATTTATCGAATCGAATGCGCTCAATGTTAGCAATTTAGACATTTAGCAACACTACGCTAGATCAATATAGTCGCCTAAGCTATTGTTTTTAAACAACAATTCGTGTTTTTTAAACTGAGTGCTCTAGCCTCGGAAAAACAGGAGAAAATAAATGGACATAGCGAGCATTATTTTTTTGGCTGTCGTCGTATTAATGATTTTTTACCTGATCAATATTTATAACCACCTGGTCAGGATCAAACATAATGTTTCCAAGGCCTGGTCAAATATCGATGTGCTGTTGAAGCAGCGCCACGATGAAATACCCAAGCTGGTTGAAACCTGTAAGCAATATATGGAGTTTGAGCAGGATACACTGGAAAAAGTCATGCGTGCGCGCAGCCAGGTATCCGAAGCCAGGAAAAGTCAGGATATGCCGAGTCTTGGTATGGCGGAAGGGGCTTTACGAATGGGCCTGGGCCAGCTTTTTGCACTCGCCGAAGATTATCCCGATCTCAAGGCAAATGAAAACTTTCAGCACTTGCAGGGCAGAATTAGTTCATTGGAAAGCACTATTGCAGATCGCCGCGAGTTTTATAATGAATCGGTAAACATTAATAATATCGGTATTGATCAATTCCCGGATATTATAGTGGCCCGCCTGTTTGGCTTTGGACCGCGTGATCTACTCGAGTTTGACAGCGCTGAAACCGCCGATGTTAATGTTGGTGAATTATTCAATTCGGGCTAGTTTTATACCCATTTTATTAGTTTATGGCCTGTTTAACGGCTATTTAGGGTTTAACGGTTAGTCTTACAATGTCCCAATGGTTCGAAGCTAAAGTATTGCAAGCAGGCAATGTAGAATACTTAACGCGACTGGTTTTTATGGTTGGCCTGTGTGCTTACCTGCTATATCAACAGGGAGCTTAGCTTTCCTTATTTTTATTATCATTATTAATGCTATCGCGGTGCGCCCGCCTTAGAGAGCTTATGACCAATCCTCTTCTTAAGACCGGCCTGCTGCCGGCATTTAGTAAAATTACACCTGAAGTTATTCAGCCGGCGATAGAACGTATTATCGATGACAATCGGGGGGAGTTGGCACGCCTGCTGGAAACCGAAGATGTTAGCTGGGATTCCCTGGTCGAGCCCCTGTCATTGCTCGAAGACCGGCTCAGTAAGGCCTGGTCGCCCGTGCGTCATCTGAATTCGGTAAAAAGCAACGACTCTCTGCGAGATGCGTACAACGCCTGTTTGCCCCTGTTAAGTGAGTATTCAACTGAAATGAGTCAAAATCGCAAACTTTACCAGGGTTACCGAAAGATCGCGGATTCAGCCAGTTACGCGAACTTGAGTGCTGCGCAACAAAAAGCCGTAGACGATGCGCTTAAACACTTCAGGCTCGGTGGCGTCGATCTTGAGGGTGCCGATAAAGAGCGCTACCAGCAATTGCAAAAGGATTTATCGGAATTGCAATCCCGGTTTGAAAATAATGTGCTGGATGCGACCCAGTCCTGGGAAATACTAATTTCCGATGAACATGAATTAGAAGGGCTACCCGAGTATGCAATGGCGATGACGAAACAACTTGCTGAGCAAAATGGACATAGCGGCTATCGCTTGACGCTTGATATGCCCTGTTATATTGCGGTGATTACCCACGTGAAATGTCGTGAGCTACGCAAACAAATTTATGAAGCCTATACGACGCGTGCCTCGGACCAGGGGGTCACCGATAAAAACTGGGATAATGCGTCTAATATGGTCGAAATTGTAGCTAAAAAACAGGAAAAGGCGATTTTGTTGGGGTTTGACAACTATGCCGAATACTCGTTGGAAACCAAAATGGCTGGTTCCGTAGAGCAGGTGGTCGACTTTCTAAACGACCTCGCGCAGCGTTCCAGGGCCGCGGCAATTGACGAGGTCAATGAACGCCAGGCATTTGCCGAAAGCCTTGGATTTGAAGGAGTTCTACAGGCCTGGGACTATGCTTATTTCAGTGAGAAATTGAAGCAACACCGTTACCAGATATCAGAACAGGATTTAAAACCCTATTTTTCCGATGAAAATGTTATCGATGGGCTATTCGAGATAGTCAAAACATTGTATCGAGTGGATATTAAAAAATCGCACAGCAAAATCGATGTATGGGACAAATCGGTGGGTTTCTACCAAATCAGTAATTCGGCAGGTGAGATCATAGGGCAATTTTATCTGGATTTATACGCCCGCGAGAATAAGCGCGGGGGTGCCTGGATGGATGAGTGTGTGAATCGCTACCACATCGATGGCAAAACCCAGATACCAGTCGCTTACCTGACCTGCAATTTAACGCCACCGGTTGGTGATAACCCAGCACTGTTTACCCACGACGAGGTGATAACTGTATTTCACGAATTTGGTCATGGGCTGCACCATATGTTAACCAAGATTGATGTCCTCGATGTTGCCGGTATTAATGGAGTAGAGTGGGATGCGGTTGAGTTGCCTAGTCAATTCATGGAAAATTTTTGCTGGCAAAAAGAAGCCCTGGTGTTGTTCGCCAAACATTTTCAGACCGGTGAAAATCTACCGGATGAACTGTTCGACAAGATGATTGCGGCGAAAAATTTTCAAAGCGCATTGCAGATGCTGCGCCAACTCGAATTTGCATTGTTCGATATAAAATTACATCAACAGGTAAATATTAAAAGCGCAGATCAAATTCAACATATACTGAATCAGGTCAGAGACGAAGTATCAGTTGTGAAAACGCCAGAAAACAATCGTTTTCAAAATAGTTTTTCGCATATTTTTGCAGGTGGCTATGCCGCAGGTTATTATAGTTATAAATGGGCCGAGGTTTTATCGGCCGATGCTTTTTCTGTTTTTGAGGAAAATGGCGTTTTTGATGCCGACACAGGCCAGAAATTTCTGCACTGCATTCTTGAACAGGGAGGATCACGCCCGGCGATGGAATCTTTTAAATGTTTTCGTGGCCGGGAACCTAGCATCGATGCACTGCTTAGGCATAGCGGCATAGCGGCATAATACTTATGAAAAAAAACTTCCTACTAGTAACCCTGATAGTCTTACTCGCTCCACTTAACCTGCAGGCACAGGAGGCTGAGGCTGAGGCTGAAGCAGAGACAGTGGTGAGTGAAGAAGAAATCAGGGATATTTTATATGTCACCGACCGGTTACGTCTGTCGGTTTATCCGCAGGCTAATGCCAAGAGCGGCGCGCTGCAACTACTCAACTCTGGTGACAAACTCGCTATCTTGCAAATCTCGGGCAATTATGCCCTGGTAATAACCCCGAATGGCAAGCAAGGCTGGGTAAAACGAGGCTTCCTGGTATCCGAACCTACAGCCGGTCTGTTGCTCAAAGTAGAGAAGAAAAAGAATGAACAGTTAAGTGGGGATATCGAAAAGCTGGCTAATAGCAAAATGGTTATCGATCAATACGAAATCGATATGGATGCCTTAACCGAGAAAATACAGGCACTGGAGATTGAAAATGGTCATGCCCTCAATACGATTACTAAACTGGAACAGGCGGCACAGCAAAAAGTGGAAATAGCAGCCGCAAAAGATGCGTTATTGGAATCGAACGGGGAATTGCCAATATTAGTGTTAACGACGACTGCGATTAGTTACTGGCAGTATCTGGTTCCAGTAGCGGTGTTATTCGTTCTGGTTGGACTTCTGATCGGCAAATTGCTTACCGAGTACCGTATCAGAAGACGTTTTCATGGCATCAAGATTTGGTAGTCGTTAAGTTTAAGGAGCCTCTGATCAATTCATGAATGAACGTGTTGTGCCCAAAATGACCAATTTCTGCGTTGTGAAACTTAGCAATAGTCCTGCTAAAGTTGGCCCCATGAGCGCCGCGAGTGCTTTGGGTCTTACTTGCCTTCCACGCCTTGAACTGAACGGTCCGGCGTTCCGGCATTTTGAATCACAACCCGATTCACCCAGAATTAATCAGAGGCTCCTTAACCAGGATTTTCGCCATCGTTAATTTACGGAACTGATTATGCATTACCAGGATTTGCGGGAGTTCATCGAGCAACTGGAAAAAGATGGTGAACTGAAACGTATTTCACAGAGAATCGATCCTTATCTTGAAATTACCGAAATAGCAGATCGAACCCTGAAGCAACAGGGGCCGACTCTATTGTTCGAACAAGCGGGTGATAGCCAGATTCCGCTGTTGGCGAACCTGTTTGGCACCGAGCAACGGGTTGCACGAGCATTAGGCGTGAGTCAGCTTGGGTCTTTACGCGAAGTTGGCAAATTACTGGCTTTTCTAAAAGAGCCCGAACCCCCGAAGGGTTTCATTGACGCGATTAAAACTCTTCCGATTTACAAAAAAATACTCGACATGTCACCGCATCAGGTGAAAAACCCAAAATGTCAACAAATCAAGATTACAGGTGCTGATGTCGATCTTTCCATATTACCGATTCAAACCTGCTGGCCTGACGATGCAGGACCGCTAATTACCTGGGGCCTTGTCACCACTCAGGGACCCCTGAAGAAACGTCAAAACCTGGGTATCTATCGCCAACAGGTCATTGCTAAAAACAGGGTGATCATGCGTTGGTTGTCACAGCGAGGCGGCGCTCTTGATTATCAGGAATGGCGCGCCGAAAAAGGTGACGAGCCGTTTCCGATATCTGTCGTGATTGGCTGTGATCCAGCCACTATTCTCGCCGCGGTGACACCAATACCAGATACCCTGTCAGAATATGCGTTTGCAGGCTTATTGCGCGGCGCTAAAACCGAAGTTGCCAAATCCCTGTTATCCGATCTGCAGATTCCGGCGCGCGCTGAAATCGTGCTGGAAGGTTTCATATACGCAGATGATGATGCCGAGGAAGGGCCTTTCGGCGATCATACCGGTTACTACAATGAGGTCGAGCGTTTCCCGGTTTTTACTATCGAAGCGATGACGATGCGCAAGAATCCGATTTATCACAGTACCTATACGGGCAGGCCACCCGATGAACCTGCTATTCTTGGCCTTGCGCTTAACGAGGTGTTTATTCCTCTTTTACAAAAGCAATTTCCTGAAATTGTCGATTTTTACTTACCCGCTGAGGGTTGCTCCTACCGTGTCGCTGTAGTCAGTATAAAAAAACAGTATCCCGGCCACGCCAAGCGCGTGATGATGGGTGTCTGGTCATTCTTACGTCAATTTATGTATACCAAGTTCGTCATAGTGGTCGATGACGACATCGATGCGCGTGACTGGAAAGATGTTATCTGGGCAATCTCCACGCGCATGGATCCGGTACGAGATTTAACCCTGGTGGAAAATACCCCGATTGACTATCTTGATTTTGCTTCCCCGGTTTCAGGGCTGGGCTCAAAAGCAGGGCTGGATGCTACCAGTAAAATGGGCGGTGAGACAAACCGGGAATGGGGAAGAACAATCGAGATGAACGCAGACGTGGTTAAAAAAATTGACGCTATCTGGGACGAACTGGGTATAGATACAACAACCGATGCCTCCGAGACATGAATCGGTAACACAGGATTTTGCGCCGACCACCGATTTCAAGGATAATTTAGTTGCAACAGGCAATCTTCGGAGTGAATTGATGCGATCAATAATGGTGTTAAATTCCAAGGGCGGATCCGGTAAAAGTACCCTGTCCACCAATCTCGCCAGCTATTATTCGACACAGGGAAAGAAGGTGGTCCTGGTCGACTTTGACCCCCAGCAGTCGAGTATGGAATGGTACGAGGCCAGGTCGGCAGGGCGCTCGACCATAATTGCAATCGATGCCTCAAGGGGCGGTTTTCGGGTGCCCAGAAGTGCCGACTATGTCATATACGATACGCCGGCGGCAGTTCACGGTAAAGAACTGAATGCTTTCCTACGGCGCGCACAAAGCATCATCATCCCGATTCTGCCATCACCTATCGACATGCGCGCAGCTACACCGTTTATCCAAAAGGTACTCGACAATGGACGCATAGCACGCAAAGAATGCCGGGTCGCGCTGGTTGCGAATCGCTGCCGCGAAAATACTAACGTATACCACCAGCTAGATACTTTTTTAAGGAAAGTGCGTAAGGCACCGTTTATCAGCGTGTTGCGCGAATCACAAAACTACAACAGGGCGGCCGAAAGAGGGCTTGGTATTTTCGAGCTGGCGCCTTATCTGATAAGACGTGACCTGGACCAATGGGAACCCATTATCAAGTGGCTGGCAAGCAAGCGTAGTCAACCGATGAACTAGCCCGAATGTTGCACGAAGGCGGCACTCATATTTCCCCTGATCTTATTCACATGGATGTGATGTATGCAAGTAATGCAGGAGCATTTACTTGCCCGCCCTTCATGCAACATTCGGGCTAGCCAGTCTGATCTATTGCCCAATCCACCGCCTGGCGGGCGTGAATAGCGGTGGTATCATATATCTTAGCCGGCGTATCAGACTGATCAACCAGCATACATATCTCGGTACAACCGAGGATGATGCCATCGAGCTGCTGATCTCTTAGTCGATCGATAATCTGCATATATGCCTTCTTCGAGGCCGGGTTTACTTCGCCAAGACATAGTTCCTGATAAATAATGTTATGCACTGTCTCACGATCCTCGCTGGTAGGTACTATCACCTCTATTCCATGCTGATCGGCGAGGCGACCTTTATAAAACGCCTGTTCCATTGTGAAGGCAGTACCAAGTAAACCAATGCGTGAAACATGCTCCTGCTTGAGGACTGCTGCAGTCGCGTCAGCAATATGCAGCAGGGGGATATTTACCGACTCGGCAACCGCGTCCGCGACCTTATGCATGGTATTGGTACAAATCAGGAAAAAATCCGCGCCGCCTGCTTCGAGTGACCGAGCTGCCTGCGACAGAATTTCGGTGGTGGCATCCCAGTCACCCGCATGCTGAAGTTTTTCGATTGGGGCAAAGTCCACGCTGTTTAACAGTAACTTAGCCGAATGCAGGCCACCGAGCCGCTGGCGCACGGCTTGATTGATCTGTTGGTAATAAAACTGAGTACTTTCCCAGCTCATACCGCCGATAAGGCCAATCGTCTTCAATGCGAAATCCTGTCTACCAATACAATGATTTCACCCGGTAGGGCTGACGTATAAATCAATTAGCAGCCCGGCGTTGTACATTTTTTGCTTCCAGCTTATTGCTTTTACGATGGCATCCTGCTTCCCCTGCTGCGGAGCCGATATGAGATTCACCACGGCCTTTGGCCAGTTGAACCTGTTTTTCACGTTCTCGATAGCGCTTGCGTTCAGCCTTCGTTTTGCGACCGAAACAGGCAGGGCAACTCACGCCTTGCTGATACTTTTCACTTTGTTTGTCTTTGTCGGTAATGGGTAACCGGCAGGCGTGGCATTGATCGTAACTGCCTTTTTGAAGGTCATGCGTAACGCTAACACGATTGTCGAAAACGAAGCATTCTCCCTTCCACATTGAATCAGATTCCGGTACTTCTTCGAAGTATTTCAAAATACCACCCTGAAGGTGATAGACCTCATCAAATCCCTGTTGTTTGAGCAGCGCTGTTGATTTTTCACAGCGGATGCCACCGGTACAAAACATGGCTACCTTGCGGTGTTTTGTGGGGTCGAGATGATCAGCAATATATGCGGGGAATTCTCTAAAAGATTCAGTATTGGGGATTACCGCGTTTGAAAAAGTACCAATTGCCGATTCGTAGGCATTTCTGGTATCGACCAGGGTTACTTCAGGATCAGAAATCAGGGCATTCCAGTCCCGGGGGTCGACATAAGTACCAACCGAGTGTTTGGGGTCTATACCCGTAACACCCATGGTGACGATTTCCTGTTTAAGTTTTACCCGGGAGCGATAAAAAGGCATTTCATCGTCGTAGGAAAACTTGCAATGTAAATGCTGCAGACGTTGGTCCAAACGAATCCAGTCGAGAAGGATATTTATCGAATCCTGCTCGCCAGCAACGGTACCGTTAATACCCTCCTCGGCGAGCAATATCGTGCCCTTGATGTGATTTTCCAACATCACTTTCAACAGGGGCTGGCGTATTTCCTTGTAATTATCGAGCGTGACGAAATGATATAGCGCAGCGACGACTATATTTTGCATTGTAAAAACCTCTGGCCCACCGGAGCGTAATTCCGGGGCGGTAAAAATTGTCGCGGTATTCTAGCGCAAAATAAGATTTACGCCAGTCTCAGGGGCAGTCGGTTTTGTTTTTCACTTCTATAGACTGGCCGGAAAATACGATTTTGTCTCCGGCGATAATTTTCTTGCGTTTTCTGGTTTCTATTTCACCATTAACACTAACCTGACCACCGGCGATCATTTGCTTGGCCATGCCGCCACTATCGGTTAAACCCTCAAACTTGAGTATTTTATAAAGCTCGACAAACTCGGATTCGAGTTCAGCGATTATGGCGTTTGATTCCTCTTCAGTTGTCATTCAAGCCTCCCCGAACCTCCTGTGTAAATTATTCATCAAAGTCGATATGTACATCATTTGGATAGGGGTGCCCAAGACCTGTTTCAATACAGGACTTGATACTCATCATGAATATGCCCCACTTGGTGCTGCAGTGAGCGAGGAAACTACTCGATTGCTTCCAGTTATAATGACTAAACAACAGGATTGTCTGATGATTTTGTTGCTCGAGTTCAAAAACAATTTCGGTCCCAATCCATTCACCTGGCATTTTGCCCGAGTGGCGCCACCGCACCAGCCGATCAGGAATTAGTTCAATTACTTCAAACTCGGGGCCATCATCCCCGAAACGAAATTGAATAATTGATCCGACCCCGCCGGCGCCCTGGGTATCCCGGGTCCACCACTGGCTGAGGCCCTGATTTGTGGATAACAATTGATAAATATCGGCAGCCGATCCGCTAATGCCAACCCGATGTCTGATCTCAGCCATATATTTTCTCCACAGTTCAATTGTAAACCTAAATGATAACAATTCGAATAGAGATGAGGGAGAATAGACGTATTTCCAGGCAGCAGGCAAGTTATGATCCAGTGGTACCCCGGGCATATGCACAAGGCCAAAAAAGAATTGTTAAAAATTCTGCCTCAGGCCGATATTGTTATTGAAGTGCTCGATGCGCGTATTCCTTTTAGCAGCCAGAATCCGTTGTTGGCAAAGTTGCGAAAAGACAAACCCTGCATCAAGCTGCTTAACAAGAGCGATCTGGCTGATGCAGAAGTATTAGCTGAATGGTGCGAACAGCTTGAGCGCGATAGCTCGGTGAAGACGCTAACCTGCAATCATAACGAGGTTGCTATAAAAAACCTGCCGGCGCTGTGCCGTACCATGATCCCGCTCCGGCAGAATCGATCGGCTATGATTTATGCACTGATTGCGGGAATACCCAATGTCGGTAAATCAACCCTAATAAACAAGCTTGCCGGCCGTGTAATAGCTAAAACTGGTAACGAAGCCGCTTTAACGCGGATGCAGCAGCGCATTGAGATCTCTGCCGAACTAACCCTGATTGATACTCCTGGCATGCTGTGGCCAAAAATTGAAAACGAAAATAGTGGCTTGCGGCTGGCTGCAACCGGGGCGATCCGGGATACGGCGATTGATTTGCAGGATGTCGCATTTTTCGTTGCCGATTTTTTAAGACAACACTATGCCACACGAGTCAGTGAACGATTCGTGCTTGAGTCAATGCCGGATACCGAAATCGGCCTGATCGAAGCGATAGCGAAAAAACGCGGTTGTATCAAGTCGGGGGGTGTCGTCGATTACGAAAAGATATCACGCCTGTTAATTGCCGAGCTACGGAATGGTGAAATTGGCGGTCTGTGCCTGGAGACACCAGCCATGGTGACGCAGGAACTAGCCGAGCTTGAAATAAAAAAGCAGCAGGATGCAGAAAAGAAAGCAAACAGGCTCGCGGCGAGGAAAAGGTAATCGGAGACTCTTTGATATGAATGTACGACGCGCTACCATCGCAGATGCCCCGGCATTGGCAGAATTTAACATGAAAATGGCGATGGAAACGGAAGCCATCGAATTGATACCCGAGGTTATTACTGCCGGTGTGGAAACCATGATTAAGAGCCCCGAGATGGGGTTTTACCTGGTAGCCGAGGAGAACGGTGCAATCCAGGCCTCGCTGATGATTACGACCGAATGGAGTGACTGGCGTAATGGTTTGTTCTGGTGGATTCAAAGCGTCTACGTAAACCAGCAGTATCGGCGCCAGGGCCTGTACCGCAAACTCTACGAGCAGGTAAAAACACTGGCCGAGTCTGAAAACAATGTTTGTGGTTTCAGGCTTTATGTAGAACATGATAATTATGTTGCGCAGGAAACCTATCGTTCTCTCAACATGGAAGAGACCAGTTACAAATTATTCGAAGAGATGAAAGCAGGCACCAGGTATCGCAAGCCCTGATCGAATAAAGGCGCTGGTAAATTCTGTTTCACCGGCTCGCTATCTTATTCAGAGGGTGTCGTGGCACAGCAGGCTTGCATCGAAACAACGCGAGCACTATAGTGATGCTTCCTCAACGGGGTGCTGGTAATAGCTGAGAGGTGTCAAACACCAACCCGATGAACCTGATCCAGCTAGTACTGGCGTAGGGATGTGAGCGAATCTGTTTTGATCCCCCTCCCCTCCATTATAGGCGCCGCTGGCTAATAATTAGTGGAGAGCAACATGTTCAAATCATGCCATCTGCTCGGTGTGGCGCTGCTCATAGCAGTATTCTCGTTACCTGGCCTGGCTGCCAGGCCGACACTCACCGTGTATACCTACGATTCGTTTACGAGTGACTGGGGCCCCGGTCCCCAGGTTAAGGCAGCGTTTGAAAAGCGCTGTAATTGCATTCTGGAACTGGTTGGCCTGGAAGACGGGGTTTCACTTTTGAACAGGTTAAAACTGGAAGGCAGAAACAGCAAAGCGGACCTGGTGCTTGGCATTGATACCAGTCTGACCGCGGAGGCCCGTGCCACAGGGTTGTTTCAACCTCATCAAATGCAGCTTAGTAACTCGGCACTACCGCAAAGCTGGGACAACAATTTGTTCCTGCCCTATGACTATGGTTATTTTGCCTTTGTTTATAATCGGGAGCTATTGAAGAACCCACCTACCAGCCTGCGCGAACTGATTGAAGATGCCGATGGACCGCAGATATTAATCCAGGACCCGCGCACCAGTACACCGGGACTGGGGTTACTGTTATGGATTAAGAAAGTTTATGGTGACCGCGCTGACGATGCCTGGGCAAAGATTTCAGACCGCATCGTCACGGTCAGTAAAGGCTGGAGTGAGGCTTATGGCCTGTTCCTCAAGGGTGAAGCGCCGATGGTGCTGAGTTATACCACGTCACCGGCTTATCACATCATTGCCGAGCAGGACGAGCGCTACGCCGCTGCACGATTTTCTGAGGGACATTACCTGCAAATCGAAGTAGCGGGCTTGCTCGCCTCGAGTCGGCAACAAGCGCTGGCCCGGTTGTTCCTGGAATTCATGCAAGAACCGGAATTTCAGAACATTATTCCGACAACTAACTGGATGTATCCTGCTTCACTGGAACGGTCAAAATTACCCCCTGCTTTCAGGCAATTAATAGATCCTGCACCAGCACTGTTGTTTAGCGACACCGAGATCGCCGATAAACGCAGGCAATGGGTTAACGAATGGCTTGAAGTCATGGCGAATTAGGCTGCATATTGCCGGCGGTAGACGACATCTAATGCCCGGTTTCCGTTCTGCTTACCCTGTTTTAGCTGTACTTGCGCTTCTAGTGCTGGCGCCAATGGCGGGCCTGCTTGGCGTTACTGGCCTGGCAACTACCGACAGCGGACTCGGTTCGTTATGGCAAAGTCAGTATATACGCAGGGTGCTGTTATTCAGTTTGTGGCAGGCTAGCCTGTCCACGTTGTTGAGTATCGGTATCGCCTTACTAGTAGCACGCGCGTTTGCGCATCGTGGTGCCTTCCCTTTACGCGGGTTATTGCTCAGGCTGTTCGGACTGCCACTAGTAGTACCGGCTGTGGTGGTGGTCATGGGGGTGGTATCAGTCTACGGCAGCAATGGCTGGATCCCGCTCGGTCGAGCGCTATATGGGCTGAATGGTATTTTACTCGCGCATGTATTCTTCAACCTGCCGCTGGCAGTACGCCTGCTCCTGCCGGTCTGGCAATCGATACCGGCCCACCACTGGCAACTCAGTGATCAGCTCGGCCTCAGCCAGTGGAAACAATGGAAATACCTGGAATGGCCAGCCTTGCGTGAAAGCCTGCCAGGAGTGGGTTTATTAGTGTTCATGTTATGTTTGACCAGCTTTGCGGTGGTTTTGACGCTAGGCGGCGGGCCTCGAAGCACTACCCTGGAAGTCGCTATTTATCAGTCATTGCGGTTTGATTTCAATCCGTCGCAGGCAGTTGTCCTGGCCCTGTTACAATTAGTATTGTGCATGCTGGTGGCATGGATTACTTCACGATTTCACAAGCTGCCCGATGTTGAAATAACAGTTTCAGCTTTACCAGTGCGAAACAGAAGCAATAACCTGTTTCTTAATACAGGCATAATTACGCTCGCGGCCCTGTTTGTTGGCATGCCCTTGTTAGCAATGCTTGTCGATGCTTTCAATGGCCCGCTAAGGCAGGTGCTAAACAGTATTGAGCTCTGGCATTCTGCTGGCTTTAGTTTGATGGTTGGGCTTTCTGCGGCCAGCCTATCCATTGTTGCAGGTTGGGCCCTACTCAATACCAGTACCGATCTCGCGACTAGCAGCCAAAAGAAGAAAGCCGGTTTAATGGAACTGGCCGGTTCGATTGTTTATGTTGTGCCGCCACTGGTGATCGGAACGGGTCTTTTTGTGCTAATAGCGCCATGGCTTAACGTATTCGAATGGGCTTTTCCGATTGTAATTCTGATCAATGCGATGATGGGGTTGCCATTTGTAATTCGCACACTCGGACCGGCAATGCGACAGAGTAAAATGCGCTACAATCACTTGTGTGACAGCCTGGCATTGTACGGCTGGAACCGTTTCAAATTTGTCGACTGGCCGATATTACGTAAACCACTGGGTCTGTCGGCGGCGCTGGTTGCCGCGCTGGCAATGGGCGACCTGGGTGTAATAGCACTATTTGGTACCCCCGATACGACAACCTTACCCCTGTTGTTATATCAACAACTGTCGGCCTATCGTATTCCCCAGGCCGCGGTAACGGCTGCTTTTTTACTGCTATCCTGTTTATTAGTGTTCTGGGTGCTAGAAACTGGAATTGGAGGAAAGTCTCGTGTTAAGCATTGAGCAGTTGGCTTTTTGTTACCCGCATAGCAAAAATAGACAGACCGACTCGATGCTGTTTGATCTGCAGGCAAAACCCTGCGAAATACTGAGCCTTATCGGCCCCAGCGGTTCCGGCAAAAGCACTTTACTGGGTTTGATTGCCGGATTTCATCAGCCAGTAAGTGGAAAAATCCAGGTCGGTGAATGCGAGATTCAAAGCCTGGAACCAGCCGAACGGCCCGTTACCATCGTGTTCCAGGAGCATAATCTGTTTCCCCATCTCGATGTATTCACGAATATAGCGCTGGGGGTCAATCCTTCGCTTAAGCTGGATCAACAGCAGCATTCCAGCATTAACCAGACCCTGGATGATCTCGGGCTTGCCGATCTCGGAAAAAGTATGCCGTCTGAATTATCTGGTGGCCAAAAACAACGGGTGGCAATCGCCCGTGCGTTGATTCGTAAGCATCAGGTATTGCTTCTGGACGAACCTTTTGCGGCTCTGGGCCCGGCATTACGGCAGGAAATGATCGAGTTACTGAAGGCGATCGTGATCGAACAGCAAATGATAGCTTTGCTCGTCAGTCATCAACCGTCTGATGCATTGTTGGCTTCCGAAAACACGGCTTTCATCAGTAAAGGCAGGGTAATATCGCTGTTACCGACGGAACAGCTTTTAAGTGAATCACCCCTGGCCGAAATAAAAGACTACCTGGGTAAGTCGTGAATAAGCGCCCTGTTCTGGACTTTGACCCAATTTTTAAATGCATTCCCCAGCTAGAGGGACTAGATTGCAATAAGACCCGGATTACGAAACTGCCCGGTTATACCAATCAAAATTTTCGCCTCGTAAATGGAGCGCAGGACTGGGTGTTAAGGATTCCGAAAATAGAAACCAATCAGTATATTAACAGGCAATTCGAAGCCCACAATGCCGAAATTGCAGAAACGCTCGAGATAGCACCTAAATGCGCCTGGCGTGATCAAAGCGGGCTGAGCCTGACTTTGACTCTTAATAGAACCCGTCCAATAACTCTGAACGATATTAAGCGGGAATCGATATTCCGGCAGCTAGTTAAAGTTATCCGTAGCCTGCATGACTGTAATAAGAGCTTTCAGGGGCAGGTAGACCTGGCTGATTTACTGGCCCAATACTACCGGCTCGTCCCTGCATCTCAGCGGCAACTAACCAGCGGTGTTTATGAGGTTGCACAAACCAAAATAGAGAAGCTGTTGACCAGGCACAGCCGGCTGCGACCATCGCATAATGACCTGGTGCTGGAAAATATTCTGATTGATGATTCTGATCGAATCTGGATTATTGACTGGGAGTACTCATCGATGGCATCTCCTTATTGGGACCTGGCGACAGTATGCAATGCGATGGCGTTCGATCGTAATCAATCCAGCGATTTTTTGAAAACTTATCAACAGCAAGGCCCGACAGGCAATCTGGAATTATTAATTGATTATCGCTATGTATTGCAGGTATTGTCGATCTGCTGGATGGCAGCCTTTACTAAAGCCGATATCGAATCGCAAATTCAAAGTCTCTCGAAGGACCCGGGATTTGAAGCTAGCCCGGCGCGTGGCACGAACCGGGCACTGATATAATTCGCCGATGCTAATGCATTCAACAAGCCTTTACCTGGCAACTATTCTAATCTGGGGTTCAACCTGGTTTGCGATCAAGTTTCAACTCGGCGTCGTCGAGCCCGAAATTTCCCTGATTTATCGATTCGCGCTGGCCGCAGTCATCCTGCTACTGTTTTGCCTGTTGAGCAAACGCAATTTGCGGTTTTCTGCTTCGCAACACCTGTTCATGGCCCTGCAGGGCCTATTTTTATTTTCCACTAACTACCTGATTTTTTACTGGGCCACCGGGCTTTTAACTTCAGGAATTGTTGCCCTGTTGTTTTCTACCGTGATACTGATGAACATAATTAACAGTAGCTTATTTTTGAAGCAGTCGATTAACACCGGGGTAGTGGTTGGCGCCATGTTTGGGATCGCCGGCATCGCTTCAATATTCTGGTCTGAAGTTGCAGACGTGGGCAATAATGATGACAGCTGGCGTGGCTTGTGGATGTGCTTGATTGCTACCTTTCTCGCATCGTTAGGTAATATCCTGTCAGCACGTAACCAACAGCAGGGTCTTCCAGTAGTGCAAACCAATGCCTGGGGTATGGCCTATGGCTCTATTTTTATGCTGGCTTATGCCCTGTCCCAGGGAAGTGTATTCAACTACGATACAGCATTCAGCTATACCCTGTCCCTGACTTACCTGAGTGTGTTCGGTTCGATTTTTGCTTTTGGCAGCTATCTCACCCTGATCGGGCGTATCGGTTCTGACAAGGCAGCCTACACGGCTGTGCTATTCCCAGTGATTGCGCTTCTGCTGTCAACCCTGTTTGAAGATTACCGGTGGACCATGGCAGCCGTTTTCGGTTTTGGTCTGGTTCTGTTTGGGAATTACCTGGTATTGAGAAAGCCGGCCCGGGCTGAAGCTGTTGGCTAGGCAGATTCTCCGCCCGCCATCAGCTCCTCATGGATTTTCAGGGTTTCAGGAGATGGTTCGACGCCGGGCCCCGCGCTTAACATGTTACAGCAGCGGCTATATGTATCTATGCCCTCGGCCCTGCGGCCCCGCGCCAGATAGTAGAGCATGAGTTGTCGATAAATGCCCTCGGCCTGATCTTCGGCGTCAAGGCTGGCCTGCAAAAACGTTATAGCTTCATCAAGTTGCCCATTTGTTTTTAGTGCCTCGGCAGTCTCACAGGCAAAGCGTACGAATCGACTCTTCCATTGATCGCGAGCGTTGATAGCCCAGGAAGAATCCTCGTCGCCCAAAAATGAACCCATGTATAGAGACAATGCCCTGTTGGCGAGGGGCATCAGTTTTGCCTGAGACGATTCTGGTGCCGGGTTTCTCAGGCATTCAGAAACAGCGCCGAGGGCCCGGTCGAAGGCCCAGAGGTCGACCCAGAAGTAATTTTCGTCCAGCGTCAGTTTACCGTCATGAAACACCACGGCGTGATCGTCGCCGAGTAGTTTACGCAGGCGGTGAAGTGTCGTATTGAAGGAGCGATGTGCGTAGTCAGCATCTATGTTTGGCCACAATATGTCGGTGATGCGATCGACAGCAACTCCCCGACCACCGAGTGCGAGCGCAACTTTTAACAGTTCTACTGGCCGCCCGCGAGGCTTGTCTTTGCTCGATTTGGAATACAGTTGTAATCCAAACTGGCCGAGTGTTCGAATCTGGGCCTTCCAGGGCCAATCTTCAACATGCCAGGGCGGGTTTTCAGGTTTGAGGTTACGTCGAGTAATAAATTGCCGTACATAATCCACCTCGATGCCATTTTCCAGTGCAATCACGGCCAGTTCCGCCAGGTCACATGGTTGCCAGCCAATAATGTTGTTGAAATTGTGTTCACGGCCGATCCCAAGCGCGTATTTAAGCGCACGTAAACCAGAGGCTTTGCGACCATGATTCATCGCAATGTGTGCGTAGACCAGAAATATCATGAACTCGAGCAAGTGATTTGGGATAGTTTTGGCTTTCTTGCGGATCTGGCGCAGCAAATTCCTGCCTTTGCGCTCATCATCACAGGCGAATAGTGTCTGTACCAGGCCCAGCTGAATCATGACTTCAAAAAACGGTGCACCCACTTCGGTAACGACTCGAAGCGCTGTGCGGTGATGATGATAAGCATCGAGCACGTTGTTTTTCAGATTAGCCAGCCAGGCCAGGCAGTAACTGTGGAGACAGGAGTCGAATCGTCGAACCACCATCGCCTGCATATCAATTTGCGCGAGTAAATTTTCGGCAAGATCGAGGTCGCCGACGCCGAGAGCGCTGACCACACCATTGATCAAACTACTGTTTTTCCAGGTGTGGATTCCACGGCTAAGTGCTATGTCTATTGCTCCATGAACCGCGTCCATACAAAGCTCGTGTTCACCAGTGAGCATGTAATGCATCGATTCGATATAGCGTAATGTTGCCAGCGTGATGGGAGAGACATCCGGCGCGCTCGCGAAGTTTCGAACCAGTTCTATGATCTCAAGGGCCATCGGAAAACGTCCGGTCCAGCCAATTGTTGGTGCGAGGGCTATGGCCGCTCGAAGTTTTTGCGAGGGATCGGTGGCCGTATACACAATCGTGTAAACGCGTTCTGCCCACTGCCCAACTTCGGGGTGGGATGGTTGACGAAAACCGAGCGACTGGTACATGCTATAAGTTACCTGCGCACCATACTCGGTACTGGGAAAGTCCGGGTACAACACCAGTAACTGCTCAACCTCGGCAATCCAGTAATCGAGTAAGGTGAGATCGTCAAGTTCGAAAAGAATAGTATCCATGATGCCGGCACAGGTGCCTAAAAGGCCTTCAAGGTCTGGATTACGCTGTTCGCGAAAGATGCGATAAGCCTGTTCGTAAAGCCGTCGGCTCTCTCGCAGCGTGAATACGGACTTACAGGAGGCAAGCCAGTAAATCAGCCAGGGGTCCTGCTCCAACATCTCCCTGGGCAATTCCTCAAGCCATTGTTCCAGCGTTTCCCCGCGCCCCTGTTCCAGCATGGTTGCCGCATGCTCCCGGATCAGTCGTGCCAGCTCCCCCCATTCGCTATTTTTAATACATAGCTGAGTAGCATCTTCGAAATTACCGGTCTGCTCCAGTAAAGCCGCAGCACGGCTTTCCAGCAACAGACGGTCTTTCCTGGGAAGAATATCTTGTGCCCGGTTTAGCAGAAAGTCTCGTAGCAAGGGATGGTACTGGTAGACGGTCTCACCGTTACCACGATTAGCACTGATCAGGTAATCGTGGCTATTCAGAAACTCAAGCGAGGCTTCAGCGTCGTCGTAGTCGGTTAGTTGGTTGGCCATGGCCACGGTAACCTGGGGCAGTATGGCAGTGCGCAGCAGGAAATCCTGGTGGTTGTCAGCAAGCGTACGGAATATTTCACCCGCCAGGTAGTCGAATACCAGGTGTGGGGTAAATGTTTCCGGAATCTCTACCGGCGTGCCTTCCCGCCGCATCGCCTCGAGCATTAGTACCAGTCCTGCTGGCCAACCCTGTGTCCTCTCGTAGAGCTGTTGCTTGTCTGTTTCGGCAAATTCGTAGTCACGCAGCTCAATGATGGCGTCCGATTCTTCACGGGTTAGTTGAAGATCATTCCAGCCCAGCAACAGCATTTGACTGTTGGCCATAAATTTTGCGGTAAACGCGGGTGGGTCGGTACGACTGATAAAAATCACGCAACCGTGATCCGGGACTTCTTCAAGCGCAGCCTGCATCACCTCGTGTAATCGTGACTGTGCACCGACTTCATGATAGTTGTCGAATACCATCGCAAACGGTGACTCAAGGCAACTAAAAATCTCACGAAAATAACTCCGGCTGAATACGGCCAGATCACTCAGATATTGTGGTGTGAAGGTCGGTAGATGAAAGGATGAATCGCGTTTCGGGGTCGCCACCGCCTGTTGTAAATAGTGAAAGCAGGTGGCGACGTCGGTATCGCCCTGGTCGAGCTGGTACCAGATTGAATCTTTGGTGAAGGTTTCTATATACTGAGCCACGAGGGTGGTTTTGCCTGCCCCGGGAGGGCCAGTTACCCAGACGATAGAGTTTTCACGGCCTTTGTCCAGCAACATGTGTAGACGGTTGCGCGACACCAGATCCGGAAGATGGGGCCGGCTGAATTTGGCAAGTCTTGGGGTTGCTCGTTGCATCTGTTATCTACAATCCCTGAGTATTAGCTTCATTCTAACCGAACCAGCGAGTTTATGAAGACAAATCAGGCTTATCGCGATGTGGAGGACTATGCCACGTTGCTGGGCAGATGATTCGCGCTGTTTTCGGGCTCTATTGTTGGTCGGCCTGCATGAATCAACTCGGGGCTAAATAAATTAATCGTAGTGGATGGTCTGCAACCAGATAGTAATAGAGTTGAACTGGAAACTTCCAGAAATCCGCGCTCGCCAGCGCGCACAGGGCAATTATAATTATCCAGATCATCATATGCCACCCTCTTCAATTTAAACTCGCTAACTTTTGATATCTGCCGCTCCCGGGATTCACTGTTGGCCGCCAGTTCTTCGCAAAATGCCCAGTCCCAGATCTCGTTAAAGCTTGAATCCAGACCATGTCGATAAACCTGGAATAGCACGATGGCCACCTTCCGACTATCTATTTGCCCGGCATTATATCCCCGGTCCAGTAGAACACACCGTAATGATGGAATACTGATGTCCCTGTTACTAAATCCCTTGTCAATTTCGGCTGGCGTTAATACATAAGTTACCTGCCCGGGCCAGACGATACCTGGCGGTGCTTTACCCTGAAGCAGCTTACTATCGATATTATCCGCGTTCGCGCAGCCATTCACCGCGATGATGAAATTGATAGTTGGTAATGGCTTGTAGCATCTTGCTGAATAGCTGTTCACATTATTAGTTTTATTCATGTCTTCCTCCTAACGCCCCTTTACCTGTTATCGTCGATATTAAGGCGCAGGGTGTTACAGCTAACTTATAACTGGCTTACAGTTGACTTACAGGTGACTTACAACTCACTTACAAGTTGCCTGTTTGGATTAAATTTTTTGGTTGTAAATTGATTTTGGCAGAGAAGGTTTTTGATTTTAACGGGTGATTTTGTAACAAAATTGTAAGCTGGCTGTAAGCTGTTTGTAGGCATCGCGGTACTAGTATTCGGTCATCGTCAACGACCGGGGTACTGAAATGTTACAACAAATAATAAATTTTAGATTATCAGCAAAGAGCCCTTTAATTATTTTACTAGTGCTGATCAACAGCCTGCTCACTGGTTGCGGTTCTTTTGCCCCGGCCGTTGAATCCCTGGCTTTACTGGAAACGCAGGCGCAGCCTGAATTCGTAATCGATTCGCCAGTAGATGATATATTCGAAAAGCAGCGGGGTAATGCCGATGCTATTCAACTATCACGTCCAATGGCTACCGCGACCAACGGAGCGACCCTGCTTGCAGATATGGTAATAGTTGATCCCCTTGCCCGGCCAATTTCGACAAC
>JBGUEB010000005.1:0-31110 GCA_041821565.1 Gammaproteobacteria bacterium
GCGTGCTGCAAAATGATGATCGCTTTAATTTCCCGGCCGATATGTACCTCGAGGGCTCGGATCAACACCGGGGCTGGTTTCAATCGTCGCTGCTCACTTCCTGCGCCATGCACGGCAAGGCGCCCTATCGACAGGTGTTAACCCATGGCTTTACGGTTGACTCGAAAGGAATGAAAATGTCGAAATCAGTCGGCAACGTGGTCGCACCAATCAAGGTGACGAATACACTAGGCGCTGATATTTTACGTCTGTGGGTGGCGGCAACCGACTATTCAGGTGAAATGTCGATTTCGGATGAAATCCTCAAACGTACCGCCGATTCTTACCGCCGTATACGCAATACCCTGCGTTTCCTGCTGGCCAACACGAATGGCTTCGATCCAACAAAGGATATGGTCGAGCCGTCCGATCTGTTGGCACTCGATAGCTGGATTATCGCGCAGGCATTTAATTTGCAGCACGAACTTCAGCAGCTCTACAACGGCTATCAATTCCATGTTGCCATGCAAAAGATTCACAATTTTTGTTCGGAAACCCTGGGCGGTTTTTATCTTGATGTCATCAAGGATCGGCAATACACGACCCAGTTCGATTCGCTAGCCAGACGATCATGCCAGACCGCGATGTTTCACGTTAACGAAGCGATGACACGCTGGATTGCCCCAATCCTCAGTTTTACCGCGGACGAGGTCTGGGAAAACATGCCTGGGGATCGTGAAGACCTGGGTGTGTTCACCGCCGAGTGGTACGAGGGTTTGTTTGGCTACGAAAATAAAGCGATCAAAGCCGAGGTCTGGGACCTGCTCGAACAGGTGCGCGTAGAGGTTAGCAAAAACCTGGAAATCCTGCGCCAGGACCGCAAAATCGGCTCAGGCCTCGATGCCGAGGTCACCATTTACGTTGATCAGGCCCTGCTTGAGCAGTTACATGCCATCAGTGAAGAGTTGCGCTTTGTACTGATTACTTCTGAGGCCAGGCTTGCACCCCTGTCCGGGGTAGAGGCCGAGCCTGTTCGACTCGAGTCAGGTCACAATATCGTCGTAGAGGCCAGACCCAGTGAACATACCAAATGCGTACGCTGCTGGCATCATCGCGAAGAAGTTGGCAGTGACTCCACACATCCCGAACTGTGCGGACGTTGCATCGAAAATGTCGAAGGTAAGGGTGAACTCCGAAAGTATGCTTAGCCCGTATATTGCACGCAGGTTGTTTGCCAGCTTTCCCCTTAACCTCGTTCCCTTCGTGCAATATGCCTAAGTCCTCAATGCGAATGCTATGGATTAGCCTGGCGGTAATCGTGCTCGACCAGATTACCAAACAGATCGCGCAGGATAATCTATCACTACATCAGGCGGTCAATGTGATGCCAGGATTTGACTGGTATTTAACTTACAACAGGGGTGCTGCATTTAGTTTTCTTGCCAGTGCAGGCGGCTGGCAACGCTGGTTTTTCACGATCACTACGATCGTTATCAGTGCGATAATATTATTCTGGATCAAACGCGTGCCGAATGAAGAAAAGATCACTATCGTCTCGCTCTGCCTGATACTCGGCGGCGCCATTGGCAACCTGATCGACCGCATCTATTTAGGTTACGTGATCGACTTCATCCAGGTCTGGCTTGGCAGCTATGCCTGGCCAGCGTTCAACATTGCCGATGCCTCCATCAGCGTAGGTGCTACCGTACTCATTCTCAGCAGTTTTATTAATTCAGAAAAACCCGCTGCCAAAGAAAGTTGATTGCCATGTCCCAAATCAACCACACTAGCCTCGTTACCCTGCACTATCGACTCGGTTTAACCGACGACAGCATACTCGAAGACAGCTTTGACGACGAACCGATGACGGTGCAACTCGGAGATGGTGAAATGGCCAAAGGACTGGAGCTCTCCTTACTCGGCCTCGAATCTGACGATGTTCAAACTGTCGACATAGGACCCGAACTGGCCTTCGGGTATTCGGATGAAACACTATTTCGTGCCGTGCCCCGATCAGAGTTCGACCCCGATATCGAACTGGAGGCAGGGGTGATCATCGAATTTTCGACAGACGAGGACAATACATTACCCGGCACCATTCTCGGATTTGACGATCAGGAAGTACAGGTAGATTTAAATCATCCGCTCGCCGGGCAAACCGTCCGCTATAGCGTTAAAATTCTCGAGGTGGTTAATGTCGAAGAGAATAGAGAACTGAATTGATGGAAGTACTGCTCGCCAATCCACGCGGGTTTTGTGCCGGGGTAGACCGCGCAATCGAAATTGTCGAACGTGCGATTCAACTGTTTGGCGCGCCAATTTATGTCAGGCATGAAGTGGTTCACAATCAGTACGTGGTCAAGGATTTGAAGCATAAAGGCGCCATATTTGTCGAGGACCTGGACCAGGTACCCGATGGCAATCACGTTATTTTTAGCGCTCACGGGGTCTCCAGGGCAGTGCAGGAAGAAGCCAGGCGTCGCGGTCTAAGTGTATTCGACGCAACCTGCCCACTGGTAACCAAAGTACATATGGAAGTCAGCCGTTACAGCCGCCAGGGTATCGAAACTATCCTCATCGGCCACAAGGGTCATCCCGAGGTTGAGGGCACGATGGGACAGTACGATAATTTACAGGGCGGTGATATCTACCTGGTCGAATCCTCAAAGGATGTACGAAAACTGAAAATTCGGAATCCTCAGGAGTTACGTTTTGTTACCCAGACCACATTATCAAAAGACGATACCGCGATAGTCATCGACACCCTTTACCATTGCTTCCCCCGTATCCAGGGCCCAAAAAAAGACGATATTTGTTATGCCACACAAAATCGCCAGGATGCAGTAAAACAACTAGTCGAACGATGCGACCTGATACTAGTGGTTGGCTCGAAAAACAGCTCGAATTCCAATCGTCTTCACGAAATAGCCGTTAATAAAAATATTGAAAGCTATCTAATCGACAATATCGACGATATTCAACTCGAATGGCTCGAGGATAAAACCCGCATTGGTATAACCGCCGGTGCCTCGGCACCGGAGCTGCTAGTAGAAAATGTAATCGAATATTTACAGGACAAGGGTGCGTCGAAGGTTTCATCGCTGGGGTTTAGCGAGGATGTCGTTTTTTCATTGCCGAAGGCATTGCGGTAAGGCTGCCCTTTCTTTAGCTGCCATAACCTGCATAACAGCCGATAAATCCCACTAACCAACAACCGGAAACCGAATCCTGAACTCTACCCCCGGTTCACAATTTACCACATCGACCTCGCCACCCATGCCGACTACCAGTTGATGCACCAGGGCGAGACCGATACCGGTACCAACCGTTTCACGGGTTAGTTCATTCTCGCTTCGATAAAACAGTTTAAAAATCTTTTTCATTTGATCCTTTGCGACACCGGGGCCAAAATCACGAACCGAAAATTGTATGCGCCCGTCCTGCAACAGGCGACAATGTAATTGCACTTTTTTTATCTCGGCAGTTGCTGAAAACTTGATCGCGTTATCGATCAGGTTAATCAACACCTGGGTGAACCAGTCACTATCGATGCTCAGGATCGATTCCTTAGCTTTGTCAGCACATTCAAGTTCCAGATTAAAACCCGCTCGCTCGAGCTGCGATTCCAGCTTAGGGCATAGCTCATTGAGTAACTCATCGACACCAACGTTTTTGCAATCTGATTTTTGCTCGTTGCGGGTCATGCGCGCGAGATGCAGGACATTATTAATCAGGCGTGACAGGCGTTCGCTTTCATTGAAAATAAAGTCGTAATAAGATTTCTTGCGCGTTTCGTCGGCCCAGCCCTCGCGTAACATTTCGCCGTACATACGAATTGAAGTAAGTGGCGTTTTCAGTTCGTGGCTTACCGCCGCGACAAAATCCTGTTGTTGTTGACCAAGCGCTATCTGACGTGCACCGAGCCGATAAAGCATATAAAAACCGCTCAACAGTACGATTCCAATGATAAGTGTTACCCAGACGATAACTTTGCTCCCGGCCCCCACCGGTAACCGTGCGAGGCTGAATATCAACTCGATATCGCCAAACGGCGCTACCAGCCTACTCGAATACAACAGTTCGTTTTCTCCGGTTGTCGACGTCGGCATATAATCCCGGGCATACCGGGCGTTGTAAACTTCAATTACATCGCCCTGATAGGCAAGGATCAGGTCACTCATCGATGACAGCACCGATTCGCGAAACGCGGGCGCAATCAAATTATCAACAAACGCCTGTGGTTCGAGCAACATACCCTGCACATAGCGTTCACCATCACGCCATACACGACGAAACAGGACGAAGTGTCCACTGTCGAGCAAACTGAACTCGAGTGGATCTACTTCGGTTTCAAAGGTCTGGATTCGAACCCCCTGCTGACGTTCGAGAAAGCCGGAGTCTTCGCGTTTATCCCTGGCAAGACGCTGCTCATCCATATCAGAAGGGGCGATCGCTTCACCCAGGTTTTCCGGTAGCACCGCTGTTTCCTTACGCGACTGCTTGACTAGATTGCGTTTTTTCTGCTCCCCGAGTTTTTCCGCCTGTTGGCTCGCCGCCACCTCGTAATTGTCTTCCAGTTTGAGGTCGTCTACACGGCCAAGACCCGCCGAAGAATCCGATTCAAAGCTACTCATATTTCCTTTGCTTTTACTTTTGAGCTGATCAAATACGAGTTGCCCCTGCAGGCTGGATTCCGTACTTTCAAGCGGCACAAGTGCAGGCTGATCCACCACCATTGCTTCCTCAGATTTATCCTCATATTCATTAATATTTTTCAAACTACTGGCCCGGGCGATAGACTGCGGCATCGCTGCAACCGCTTCCAGACTCCTGTCGGTCTTTTTAACCAGCCTGTTTTGGTCGAGAATATCGCGGATACGATTTTCCAGTGCGACGCGTTCATTTAGTTCCATCGCGGAGATACCATAACCGGAAGCATTCGATTGCGGCACGATCGGGGTTGCCAGTTGATTCTGTGCATCGACCTGGAAATAACCTATTAATCCGGCTATATCTGATTCCAGTGGAAATCCTGACAAGGGTGAACGCTGTAAGAATGACGAGCCTTCACTGCCGGTAACATTGAGAAACGAGTAATCACTGAAAGAACGGCTTTCCTCACGCTCTATCAAATCGCTAAATCGCGTTTCGATTCGCAAGGCCATCTCCCGGGCCAGTTGCTGGTGCTGATGAAAGGCCTCCCACTTTAATTGTCCGTAGGCCTGGTAAACCAGGATAATCGTGGGCACCGCGAGCGCGGAAAAAAATAACAACAGCAGGATTCTCAGGCGGCGCAGACTCATTACTACGAGTCCGGCGAATTCTGGGAATCTTCGATCAGCAAACGATAACCTGCACCACGTACTGTAATAAGAGTCCTGGGGTTTGATGGATCGCTTTCAATTTTTCGGCGTAGCTTGGCTATGTGAATATCGACAGTACGGGTCTCGATTTCCATATCGTTGGCATAACCCCAGACCTTTACCAGTAACTCTTCGCGAGGCACCGGTCGCCCGGCCTGGCTATAAAGGTAAAGTAAAACATCCATCTCCCTGCGCGTGAAAGCAATATCCTGGGCACTCAGGTTTTCACTGTCGACTACCAGGCCATTCGCCAATCGCAGTTCACGGTCGATCGCCTCGCCAACGCCTGTACGGCGTAATACCGCCTGCACTCGCAAAACCAGCTGAGTTACTGAAAATGGTTTCGATACATAGTCGTCGGCACCCAGCGTCAGGCCCTGGACGATGTCTTCATCATTGGTTTTTGCGGTTAGCATGATCACCGCCTGGTGACGATCCTGTTGCCGGATTCGATTACAGATCTCGAAACCGTCGATACCCGGCAACATCACGTCGAGCAGTATCAGGTCAAACAATCCGCTCAATGCCTTACTCAACCCCTCTGCACCGTTATCGGCAAAGTCGACTTCATAACCATGAAAGACGAAGACATCGACCAGACCCGTGCGGATCGCGGTTTCGTCTTCGACTATCAAAATTTTTGCCTTGTCGTTCATGCCTTTACTTATGCCTTTACTTATGACGAATTCTTAACCGGACGGAATACCCCGGCTATATCCAGAGCCTAGCATTCATTTGATTGGCCTATGTAAATTTTTAGTAAATTTCGTAAAGCAAGTTTTACCAAACCCTGTCTACTGTTCCTGCCATTGCCTGCCTAGAATTTAACCATCGAAAATTTTATCAATCATCCGAAATCGGAGGTAAAACCATGGCACTCATCACCCGCATATCGCGCCTGTTTCAGGCCGACTTCCACGCCGTTCTCGACCGTATCGAAGAACCGGACATCCAGCTCAAACAGGCGATTCGCGAAATGCAAATCGATCTACAGCAAAGCGAGCAACGCATGGCATTATTGCAACACGAGAGCGAATCGCTTTCAAATATGGTCAATGATGCGAATACGAAGCTCGGCAGTTTCGATGAAGAGCTGGATATTTGTTTTGCAGCGAAAAAAGAAGACCTGGCGCGCGACTTAATCAAACGCAAACTCGAAACCACACACCAGCTTCAGTCTTCCGAAAAACAAAATGCAGCGCTTCAATCATCAATTCAGAATCTCGAATTGAGTATCGAGGAAAACCGCGAGCATCTCGAAAACATGACCCAGAAGCTCGATCTGCTGGTTACTGATATGGACAGCGGATCCGCGCATGGCCATTTTTCAAATACCAGCGCCAGTGTTCGTAGCGAAGAAATTGAAATCGCATTTTTGCGTGAAAAGCAAAAAAGGACCGCGTCATGAAAGCCCCGGGATTGTTAGAAGGCATAGTCGTCGCTATCGGCGCAAGCATCGGTGGCGGCATCCTCACTGCACTGTTACCCGTTGTTAGCTCGGAATATACAGCTATTCGGATATTGCTGTCGGTGCTGGCTATCGGTTACCTGCTCTACCTGATGAAACGTAGCAACGAACATACTGGCCGCGTGCTGATGCTAGCAGTATGGCTGATTGCAACTCTCGGCAGCCTGTTGCTTGGTACTTCATTGATCTACTTTGCCATGATACAGGTCACAGCAGTCTGGATTACGCGCTCACTCTATTTTCATGCATCAGTATTACCGGCCTTACTGGATCTCGGTCTGGTCTGCCTTGGCCTGGTTGCATCTGCCTGGGCCATTTTGCAAACCGGCAGCGTGATGACCGCGATCTGGTGCTTCTTTTTAACCCAGTCCCTGTTTGTCCTGATCCCTGGATTCGGCAGCAATCGTGATACTCAGGGCTGTTTCAACCCGGCCGAACAGGACCGGTTCCAATCCGCCCATCGCGTCGCGCTGGATGCGGTTCGTAAACTTTCTATTCACTAAGACGAGGAAATTCTCATGAAAACAAAACTAGTAGCTCTTATTTTATTTGTCACTACCGCAATCGGTATTAGCCTGGCGCCATCGATACAACAGGCGCAGGCCATTACCAGCGGCAACACCGACACAGTGGCGGCTCAAAGTCATCAAATCGAAGTGGTCTTCATTCTTGATACTACCAGCAGTATGAGTGGATTGATCCAGGCCGCGAAGGAAAAAATCTGGTCTATCGCTACCACCATGGCCTCGGCCGAACAGGCACCGGATATCAGAATGGGTCTCGTCGCATTTCGTGATCGCGGAGACACCTATGTAACCAGGGTGCTCGACCTGTCGCAGGATCTCGACTCAATGTACGCCAGCCTGATGGACTTAAAAGCGCAGGGCGGTGGCGACGGTCCCGAGAGTGTAAACCAGGCCCTTTACGATGCAATCAACCGTATTTCCTGGAGTGCAGACGACAATGTTTACAAGGTCGCGTTCCTGATCGGTGATGCACCTCCGCACATGGATTACAACAACGATATCAAGTTTCCTGTGACGCTGGAAATGGCCAAACGCAAGGGCATAGTTGTTAACACGATCCAGAGTGGACAAAGCGCCCATACCGCCCCAGTCTGGAAGAATATCGCCCAGCTTGGCTACGGTGAGTATTTCCAGGTTGAAAATTCGGGTAATGCGGTTGCGGTCGCCACGCCATTTGATAAAAAATTATCCGAGCTTGCCGCCAGTCTTGAAAGCACGCGTCTGTACTTCGGCGACAAAGAAGCGAAAGACAAACAGAGAAAGAAAAACGAAGCAACAGCTAAACTCCATGAAGAATTGTCACAAGCTGCATTGGCACGACGCGCTACATTCAATGCGACTGCCAGTGGCGAGTCCAATTTCCTCGGTGAAAGCGAACTCGTAGATGCGATATCCAGTGGTCGTTTAGAGCTCGACGATATTGACAAGGATGATATGCCAGCAAGCCTGCAGGCAATGGCACCTGAAGATCAGATGGAAGTCATTACCAATCAGGCCAGGCAACGCGAGGAAATCAAACGCGATATCCAGAAATTGTCTGAGTCACGCAATGCCTACATCGTTGAGCAGGTTGGCAAACGAGGTGATGCCAAAGAGTCACTCGACGAAAAAATCTACAGCGCGGTTAAAAAACAGGCGAAAGCCAAAGGGCTGGTCTATGAAAGTGAAGACGCGCGATACTAAAATATAGTAAACACCCGCCCTCCTTGCTGATCCGGGGCTATCCCGGGTCAGTTTTTTTGCACCAAAAGGTGATAAATTAATGAGGGTCAGAGCCAAGGCTTTAATCCCCATTAATTTTGCATGCTAGGCAGCGGCGGTTTCAGTGCTATCGGCCTGCAGCTTACCGTTGGCGTTAATGCCCAGTTTTTCGAACAACGCCAGATCCTCGTTTTCATTCGGATTTGGTGTAGTTAACAATTTGTCACCGTAAAAAATCGAGTTGGCGCCAGCGAGAAAACAAAGTGCCTGCATTTCTTCGCTCATATCGTTGCGTCCGGCGGACAAACGTACGGTAGATTTGGGCATGATGATTCTGGCCACCGCGATAGTTCGGGCGAATTCAATCGGATCGAGCTCCTCGGTACCATACAGCGGCGTGTTTTCGACCTGTACCAGCAAATTTATTGGTACACTTTGCGGATGCTCGGGTAAATTGGCCAGTTGTTGTAACAGGCCGGCACGATCGAGATCGGATTCGCCCATGCCGATAATACCCCCGCAACAAACATTAATATTCTCGGCACGCACATTTTCCAGGGTATCGAGTCGATCCTGGTAGGTACGCGTGGAGATAATCTCCCTGTAATACTCGGGAGAGGTATCGAGATTGTGATTATAGTAATCGAGGCCGGCGGCCTTGAGTTTTTTGGTTTGCAGTGCTGTCAACATCCCCAGGGTCACGCAGGTTTCCATTCCCAGGTCCTTTACCACGCTGATCATTTCAATGACGCGATCGAGGTTCTTATCGGTTGGATTACGCCAGGCTGCACCCATGCAGAATCGACTCGCACCATTGCTTTTCGCGTTGATTGCAGCCTGTTTGACTTCTTCCAGTGGTAATAAACGCTCACGCTCCAGCTCGGTTTCGTACCTGGCACTTTGCGGGCAGTAAGAACAGTCTTCCGGACAAGCGCCGGTTTTAATACTCAAAAGCGAACTGATTTGCACCGCGTTGGGATCAAAATAAGCCCGGTGGGTGGTTTGTGCCTGGAACAACAAATCATTGAAAGGTTTGGCAAAAAGCGCTTTAATTTGTGCGAGGGTCCAATCGTGTCGGATTGGTTGTACTAAATCGGTCATGTTCAACGGGGCCGGATTCGAATAGAACGCCAAGTCTATTGCAAGACAGGGAATAGTCAATGTCAGGAAGACGATTTCAAACAAGGTTTAATCAGCTTATAAATCGGATACTCGATCCCGCGCTATGCCTGGGATGCGCGCATGCGCTCGAAGCCGGTCAGAAGTTTTGCGCGAACTGCCTGATTGAGCTCAAATGCGTAAATAGTCCCTGTACCCTCTGCGGACTCGAAAATCAGTCAAAAGATTCGCTCTGCGCCACCTGCCTATACGATCCACCGCGCTGGCAGAAGTTAGTCGCGCCGCTGATGTACGAGGGATTGTCACGTGATTTGCTACTTCAATTGAAGTATGCGGAAAGCCTGCACCCGGCCAATAGCCTGGTGACCCACCTTATCGACTACTATCGTAATATCAGTCCTGCTCCCGAGGTATTGCTGCCGGTACCCCTGCACCAACAACGTTTGCTCGACCGTGGTTACAATCAGGCCTTCGAAATAGCCCGAATCCTGTCTCAGTTGCTAGAAATACCCGTTGATACTCGAGCTTTGCGGCGTATTCGTGATACAACGAGCCAATCAGGACTGAGCGCCAGTAAGCGCAGGAAGAATATCCTGCATGCATTTGTCTACCAGCCAAAAACGCCCTATGTTCACGTCGCCGTGGTTGACGATATCATCACGACTGGTTCGACAGCCAACGAAATTACCAACACAATACACAGGGCGGGTTGCCCACAGGTCGAAATCTGGGGTCTGGCGCGGGTATCGATGGTATAGATCTAAAACTAACTAGGCTGGTCGCCTGGCTACCAGCACATCGCCAAATGAGGCATATTCGCTCGCACCGAGGCGTGCCAGGGGTTGCAGCTGGTCCGCGAGGATTTTGAGTCGGCCCTGGTCATTAATTTCAACGCAACTATCATCGACATAAATTTCCCTGATTTCAGCAAACAACAGTGATTGCTGGTTACTATTGCCGATAGTTTGAATCTGGTAGCGCTCACACATCAAGGCAATCTTACAGTCACTCAGGCGTGGCATGTGAAAACCCTCGACCGGCGTTGTTTGCAGGTTGTTTGCCAACACTTCTGATTCCCCGGGAGGCAAGGTTGCGGAAGACTGGTTGAGTTCTGGTAACTGATCGCAGCTCGCAATATGGATGACAAATTGTGAGCGTTGCTTGATATTGCGCAGGCTATCCTTTTCGCTGCCATCATCCTGCAAACCGATTGATACCATTACCAGCGGCGGATCGCTACATATTGCGTTGAAGTAAGAAAATGGCGCCAGGTTGAAACTGGCATCCTCATTTTCCGATAATATCCAGGCGATTGGACGTGGCACAACGGATTGCGTCATCGTGAAATATGTCAGTGGTGCCGATAAATCGTCTAACTTAATTTGCATATTAAATTCCTCGTCATGCCTGGTCAGGCATTAAAATCAACTTCCAACTGGCTAATTTTCTGTGCCCAGAGCGCCGGCCCGGTTTGATGAATTGACACACCCCGGTGATCAACCGCCACCGTGACTGGCATGTCCTCGAGTTCAAATTCGTATATTGCCTCCATGCCCAACTCCGGGAAGCCGACAACTGTTGAGGCCTTGATCGCCTGGGCCACCAGATAAGCCGCACCACCCACCGCCATCAGGTAAACCGATTCATAGTCCTTGATCGCTTCAATAGCCGTGGGCCCCCGCTCTGCCTTACCGATCATGCCAAGCAGGCCGGTTTTGTCCAGCATGGTACGGGTGAATTTATCCATACGCGTCGCTGTTGTTGGTCCGGCCGGGCCAACCACTTCGTCGCGAATCGGATCGACAGGTCCGACGTAGTAAATAAATCGACCTCTCAAATCAACTGGTAAATCTTCCCCACGGGCAATCATATCGACCATTTTTTTGTGCGCCGCGTCACGCCCGGTTAGCATTTTACCACTGAGCAGCAAGGTATCTCCTGGTTGCCAGGTCTTGACCTCGTCGCGAGTCACCGTATCCAGGTTTACGCGCTTGACGTTTTCACCAGTTTCGCGCGTAATTTCCGGCCACTGGTCAAGACTAGGTGGCGTCAGTTTTGCCGCGCCATTACCGTCGAGCACAAAGTGCGTATGTCGAGTTGCCGCACAGTTGGGGATAATCGCTACCGCCTTGTTCGCCGCGTGCGTGGGATAATCCCTGACCTTGACGTCCATGACCGTGGTCAGGCCACCGAGGCCCTGTGCCCCTATCCCAAGCCGGTTAACCTTGTCATAGAGTTCGAGGCGCAACTCTTCCGCCCGGTTACTCGCACCCCGTGCCTGCAAATCCTGAATGTCAATGGGTTCAAGCAATGCTTCCTTAGCCAGGATCATCGCCTTTTCGGCGGTGCCGCCGATGCCGATGCCAAGCATTCCCGGTGGGCACCAGCCAGCACCCATCTTCGGCACCATTTCAAGCACCCAGTCGACCACTGAATCAGATGGATTCAGCATGACGAATTTTGACTTGGCCTCGCTACCGCCACCTTTTGCGGCGACATGAACCTCGACTGTATCACCCGGCACGATATCGTAATGAATTACCCCGGGTGTATTATCATTCGTGTTTTTTCTCGCCCCATCCGGATCATCCAGAATCGAAGCGCGTAATACGTTGTCCGGGTCCAGGTAGGCGCGTCGAATTCCCTCGTTACACATATCAGTAACCGACATTTCAGCATCCCAGTTTACATTCATCCCGACCTTCAAAAATACCGTGACGATTCCAGTATCCTGGCAAATCGGTCGCCGGCCTTGCGCGCACATACGCGAGTTGATCAATATCTGCGCAATCGCGTCACGTGCTGCCGGGTTTTGTTCGCGCTGGTAGGCCGCATCCATCGCGCGGATAAAATCAAGTGGATGGTAATAGGAAATAAACTGTAGCGCGCCAGCGATACTATCGATCAAATCGTCTTGTTTGATGACTGTCATTGGTTATTCCTTTATTTAGCTATTTGCTGAAATCGGGTATTGCTAGTTTAACGTTTTAGTTTGGGAAAGTGTGATTCTATCAAGATAACCTGTTCATAATAGAGCCTTCGCTGTTAATTTTTCACGCACAACAGGGTGCTCAAAATCCCAGACCCGTCATACCGGCGAAAGCCGGTATGACCGCCATGGATGGTGGAAATGCAAGGGGGTTGCCGCGGTCCGACGTTTCGGAGCAACGCTTGCCCATTGCAAAGTAATTACTCAGTATTCCGGAGGTCTCTGAACGATGGATACCGGCTTTCGCCGGCATGACGCCGTGGGTTAGTATGACGACAAAACCCCCCTACTCCCATCGAAAAATCTTCGCCCCAATCAACAATAACACGACGCTCGATAAACCAAGCACTAGCAAATGATCGGCTATTTGGGCAAGCCCTGCGCCATCGATCATGATTTCCCGCGCCGCGGCGGTGACGTGCGTCAAGGGTAGTAACAATGCCAGTTTTTGCATTAAGGGATGCGCACCCTCGAGCGAAAACCAGACGCCGGAGAGGAACATCATGGGCCAACTGAAGAGATTGAGTAATCCATTCGCTACTTCTTCGCTGGAGATACGCGCCGCGACTACCAGGCCACAGCAAATCAGGCAGATACAGCCGAGCGTAAATACAAGTAACAGGTCAAAATAAGATCCATCCATGCGAAAGTCGAGGAAATAGTCCATACCGATAAAAATCAGGATGTTGACCACCAGTAATAACCACAGGCGCGAAAAAATCTGTGCGGTGAGAAACTCTACCGAGGTAACCGGGGTAGCGTGCAGACGTTTCAGCACGCCCATTTTGCGGTAGCGCACAATGACATAGCCGATGCCGAACAAGGCCCCCCACATTATGTTCATGGCTATGACACCTGGAATCACCCAGTCGATATATCGTACCTCGCCACCCTCAACCACGTTCCGTTGCAGCGTCTGTCCAGAATCGGCAAACGCTGCGATGAGTAACTTCTCGACGATATAGCCGTTCGGCGAGGTCTGATTTATCCAGTATCTGAGTGTGTTGGCATCGAATAGCAAGTCAAGCTGGTGACGCTCTATCTTGGGCAAATTTTCTTCGATGTCGTCAACTTCGAGGAACTTGATATAACGCGTCATTTTGAACTGACCGGTTGCTGTGCCAGGTTGCGCCGCGGTTATTATCGCGACCTTGAACTTTTCCGGATTATCCTCGGTAAATGCATAGGCAAAACCAAACATTATTAACACCGGTAACAGCACACTCCAGGCCAGGGACGAACGATCGCGAAAAAATTCGGTATTGCGCGCAACAAACAGGGCGTAAATTCTATTCCACATCAGGCGCGTAGCTCCTTGCCAGTTAACTCGAGAAACAGGTCCTCAAGATCACGCGCACGAATTCGTAATCGGTTTAATGGCACCTCGAGCACCAATAGTCGTTCAACTGTTTTGTTGACGTCAGCGGTCAGGATATGGGCATTACCATTACGATAGGTTGCATTGAATTCAGACTCGCCCAACTGTCGTGGAATATCCTCTTCATTTATTTGCACGACGACATCGTCGAAATGTTTTGCGAGCAGGGCATCGGGAGCATCGTGGGCAATGATGCGGCCATGATCCATGATCGCTATCTCGTCACAGAGTTCATAAGCTTCTTCCATGTAGTGAGTGGTCAGCAATATAGTAGTCCCCTCCGCCTTTACCTGTTGCACTCGCTCCCAGAGATTACGTCGCGCCTGGGGGTCGAGTCCGGTGGTAGGCTCGTCAAGAAACAGGATTTTCGGCAAGTTGATCAGGGCCATCGCGAGCAGCAGGCGCTGCTTCTGACCGCCGGACAGCTTACGCGTATCCTGGTGTAGAAACTCTGCTAATGAATATTGCTCTACCAGCTTATCAATATCGGCCGTGTGTGGATAAAAGCGACTATATTGAACCAGCATTTCACGCACCGTGACAAATTCCTGCAGGGCCGTGTTTTGAAACATGATACCGGCTTCATTGCGAAACTGTTGTCCTAATGGTTCGCCGTTGTAAAGAATACTGCCAGCATCCGGGGTTTTGATGCCTTCCATCAATTCAATCGTCGTGGTCTTACCCGCGCCATTCGGACCCAGCAACCCAAAGCAGGTGCCCCTGTGAATTTCGAAACTGACATCATCGACCGCGGTCAGCCGGGCAAAGTTTTTTACCAGATTAGTTACTTGAAGAATGATGGGCATTTCGATCTCAAAGGCGGATTCGCAAAGTATAAACAGCCTGTCAGGCGAAAACTACCACTCCAGCCAGAGATTAGCGGGTAGGCAATTCGTTTCTATCGATTTATACTCCACGCATGGGAGAAGAAATCAGTCAGGACCATTTCGACCAGCAGGATTTTGACCGCTTTAACGAGCGCCTGCGGGAAGAAACCAGTTTCGTGCGTTCACTTTTCGCACAGCAGGCTTTCGACAATACCAGCCGGGTACTCGGTTACGAGCTCGAGCTTTGCCTGATCGACGCACAGGGCCACCCCAGCAAGGTCAATCAACAAGTGCTCGATGGCTGCGCAAACCCGCTATTGACGATGGAACTGGCGAAATTCAATCTCGAGATCAATGGCAATCCTTTTAGTGTAGATACGAATGTATTGAGGCATATGGAGGCCGATTTAACTGAACTTTACCAACAGGTTCAACAAACGGCTGTGAGTCTAGGCGCGCATCCTGTGTTGTTCGGTGTATTACCAAGCCTGCATCGTCAGCATTTGCATGCCGACGACTATATGTCAGAACAGCACCGATACAATCAACTCAGCCAGCAGTTGATCGAGATGCGGGGCCGGCCTGTACATCTCGATTTACACGGCGAAGAAAACCTGGTCATCGAAAAAGATGACGTCATGCTCGAGGCGCTCGGCACCTCGCTGCAGATACATATGCAAGTGCCTTTTGACGAGGCCGTGGATACCTATAATGCCGCCCTGTGGGCAAGTATGCTGGTGCTGGGAGCAACGCCTAACTCGCCCCTGGTACTGGGCAAATGTTGTTGGCAGGAATCCCGTATCGCCATCTTCAAGCAGGCCGTTGATACTCGCAATCCGCAGGAAGTGCGCGATGGCATTATACCGAGGGTACATTTTGGCAAGGCTTACATCGATTCCATACTCGACCTGTTTGAAGATAATTTTTACTACAGTCCAATCTTACCCGAGGTGATCGATACACCGGTCGAGGCGTTACATCATTTTAACTTGCACAATGGCACCATCTGGCGTTGGGTACGGCCGATTCTTGGGGTTAACTCAAACGGCGATTATCACTTGCGGCTCGAGCTCAGGGTTGTGCCTTCTGGTCCGACACTGATCGACACCATGGCAAATACCGCTTTCTATCTGGGCCTGACCGAAGGACTAAAGCGCTGCGGGGAGAATTTGCGCACACTTGATTTCTCCATGCTCGAGACTGATTTCTACCGCGCCGCCCAATACGGTATGCAGGCACGGGCACACTGGATAGACGGTCACGAAAATTCACTGAAAAACCTCATTCTGTCCCATGCGCTACCACTCGCACGGCAGGGACTGGAGAAACTTGGTATCAACGATTTGGCCCACTGGCTGGATATCATAGAAGCGCGAGTGGTTTCAGAGCAAACTGGTGCAAACTGGATTTTATGGCACTGGAAACAACATGGCGATACTTCCAAACTCGTGCAGACCTACCTGCAACACGCCAACACCAATACTCCAGTGCACTTATGGCCAGCGCCCTAACGTTAATCGTTTAACTGTACCCGACTGGATTGCGCAGCGACCTGAATGCTGAACAATCGTCTTTTCTACATCGACAATAAGCAGTACTTCCTCGCTCATCCGGCATCTGCCCTGTTCTGTTGGAGATCATCCTGATCGATCGCCGGACTCCCAGCCATATCAGTACGTAAACTGATCATGAACCTGGTTCCAACACCCTCGCGTGTCTTAACCCTGATTTTGCCCTTATGCTCTTTGACGATAATATTATAGCAAATCGACAGGCCAAGCCCGGTACCCTGGCCCGCTTCTCTGGTGGTATAGTAAGGGTCGAACATTTTTTTGCCGACTGATTTTGGTATGCCGACTCCATTATCCCTGACGCTAATGTGTACACGATCGCCGTCATAACTTGTCTCAATAGAAAGTTTGCCCTGACTCTTGTCTGATACCGCAATCGCGTGACAGGCATTGGTTATCAAATTCAGTAACACCTGATTAATTTTAGACGGATTACATTTGATCAGCGGGATTTCGCCGAGTGACAAATCAACATCGATATTATCCTTGAGCAGATTCTTCGCCAGTTTGAGAGTGCGCTGGATATTATCGTTGATATTTACCTCGGCGATTTCCGCCTGGTTGAGACGGCTGAAGTCTTTCAGGTTGCCGGTAATTTCCGAGATTTGATCTAGGCCATACAGGGTATCCGCGGCCAGCTCTTCACATTCTGCGATTAAACCATCCTCATTCAAGTCGGTGATGGCATGGTCGACTTCACTAAACAGAACCGTAATTACTTCTTCACTGGAGGATGGATCATTCTTGACCACTTTCCAGGCATCGATAATCTCATCCAGGAACCTTACCCTGGCGACGAAGTCCTTCAACGCCATCACGTTGCTGTGCGCATAACCCAGTGGCGTATTAATTTCTTGGCCGATACCCGCGATCATTTGTCCAAGCGCCGCCATTTTTTCCGACTGCACCATTTTAGCCTGGGATTTTTTCAACTTTAACATGGCCTTTTCGAGGTCCATGGTGCGTTTCTGAACCCGTTCTTCCAAATCGACATTCACTCGCGAAAGCCGCTCGTTCGCTTTATTCAGCTCCAGGGTTTGCTGGGCCATACGAATCCGCAGCAAGCGGTTAACAAACATGAATGTGAGTGCCAACAGAATGGCTAGCGCTAGGCCGACCACCAGACCGATGTTAGTATTTTTAGAGAGACCGGTACCCGCGCTGAGCTGTATCCAACGCTCAAAAATCGAGCGGTGTTCCTGCTCTGTAATCGACTGCACTGATTTTTCCAGAATACCATGCAAGATCGGCCAGTCCTTGCGTACCGCAAAAGCGAGATCAAAGAAATAACCAGTTTCACCACCAATGCGTAAATTACCTAAACCATCTTCCTTGATTATTTGCGTAACCGTCGCCGGATCGGCCACGACTGCATCGAGCAATCCGAATGAAAGGTCATGCAGACCCTGCCGCAAGGTTGCTGCTTCCAGTAATTTAATTTCCGGGTGATCGTATCCGATCAGGTCAAACCAGACATAACCGGCCGGTGATGCAACCCGCATACTTTTCAGATCATCAATTGAGACAGCCCCCGGGGTACGATCACTGACGATAATCATTCCGGGCAGACGAATATGCGGTGTAGTGAAGTTCAAAAATTCGCGGCGCTGCACCGACTGGGTTACCGCGGCCAGGACATCGACTTTCCTGGCCCTGGTTTCTTTTACAACTCGCTTCCAGGTCGGGTAGGTGACCACGGTAAAGGTGAAGTTGGTTTTCTTCTCGATCAGCTCCATGTAATCGGCCGCCATACCGACATATTCTCCATTGTCAGTGACCTCTTCAATTGGAGCAAATGCTGGATCTGGGGACAGGCGAATAATCGGGTGATCGGCAAGCCATTGTTTTTCTTCGGCGCTTAGTACTAGCTCTGCAGACAGCGCCGGGGATGAATAAATCAGCCCCTGAAATAATAATATACAGAAAATTGTTACCGTATTTCTCATAAATAATCGCCCACAGTGCTTTACCGTGTAAGACAACAACGACACCTTAAATAAAGTTTTGGGGCAAATGCCGGTATTAACGGAATCAGTTTCTCTAAATACTCAACTCTATGGGTGCCGCCTTCGTGCAACAAACGGGCGAGATACCATTTTCTCTATTGAGTTTAAAGAATAGTATAAATGCGAAAACTTGCAGGGAATTGGGGCTCGTACCGTAGTTTCGAAACCGGGAGTGGAGTGGCGCCAACCAGGCGGTTTTTGAGATCGAGGCGATCATGGCGGTACTCAAAACCACCTATGGAATCCAGACTGAGGATGTTTTAGCCGCAGAACGACAATAGTGTCCAGAATAATTCAGGTTTGCTACGAATCTCGAAGTAAAATCCCTCGTCGTCCCGCTACCGGATCAAGCCCGGCATGATGCGGGCCGAAACCCATTGCAAAGGGATTACTGAGTATTCTGGACACTTGTGGAATCAGCAGTTCACTCAAGCTCGCCGCGGGCCGGGTAATCGTTGGCCAACGCAAAATTCAGGGCACCAAGAATTTCACGGAAATGCGGGCGCGCAAACGGCATTGTGCTTACCTGGCCCCAGTACAGGCTATTGTCGGGACGCACCAGGTACAGACCTGGCTCGGCGAATTCAGCCGGCTCTTCAATACCAATTGATGTTTTGCCGCGCCCGGCAGAGCGATGTAGCCCCCATTCTCGAGCCTGATCAACACTGAGGCCATAACCGAGATTAACCTTGTCCAGACCCCAGTCCTCCCTGGCTTGCTGGGCTCGTTCTTCTCCATCACTGCTTACGGCCAATATAGAGACGCCAATTTCGCTAAAATCATCAACCATCTTATTGAGTTCGGCCAAATACTTGGAACATATCGGGCAATGCAGGCCCCGGTAAAATACGATCATGGTGAAATTTTTGGGTTCTTGCTCGGAGAGCGACCATGGCCCCTGAAGGGTGGATACATTTAATTCGGGAACCGGTTGGCGAGGTTTTAATACAGTCATTTTAATTTCCTGTTGTTCTAGCGGCTGGGATTAGTAAACGCAACATGATAAATCATTTTGCTCGAATCGGCGTCAGATCTTTTTAATAGGTGCAGGATCTGTAGCGAGTCTAAACTCGGACTCGTATTAGTGTTCCTGGTTCAAACAATAGTTTTTTCGATCCTCGATATTGATACCGAAGAGATTGACTTTGGCAACCCATTTGAAGCAAAGATATTATGTCAAAGCTACCGAGCTGTTATTATCTCGGAGTCGCTCCCACGAAATAGAAATCCTGGCGCAAAGGAATTTAAGGAATAATGAGCAAAAACCAGATTATCGCTGTTGTCGGCGCCGGTATCGTCGGTACCAGTTGTGCCTTATGGCTGCAAATGAAGGGATTTACGGTCATCCTGATCGATCCCGAAAAGCCGGGCTCGGGCACCTCTTCTGGCAACGCCTGCACCATTGCCGATTATGGGTGCGTACCGGTTAATAGTCCGGCCATATTCAGGCGCCTGCCGAGCCTGTTGTTTTCAAAAGACAGCCCGCTATCGGTTAATCCCGGTTATGCGTTAAGCCACCTGTCGTGGCAGATGCAGTTTCTCGCGAACTGCCGCAAGACAAAAGCCGAACGCATCACACGCATCCTCGGTAAACTGTTGAAAAAAACCTACGAGGGGCTGGATCCGTTGATTGAATTCAGCGCTTCCCAACACCTGTTCTCAAAACAGGGATGCATGTACGTTTACCGGACCCTGCGTGAATTTGAAAGTGCCCGCGCTGCCAATCAAATGCGCAAGGATCAGGGCGTCGAATTCATCGAACTCGACGCCGCTGATATCCGCGAGCTCGAACCGGGTCTCAAGCTGCCCTTCGAGAAGGGCCTGCTGTTTGACAAGGCAAGCCATGTAATCAATCCGCAATCGCTGACGACAGGCTATGTTGATTGTTTCCTCTCGAACCAGGGGCAATACGTCCAGCAATCCGCGCTTTCGGTTGAACACAACAATGCCGCTGTGTCGATCAATCTCGGCAATGGCGAAAAGCTCGATGCGGACCGGGTAGTCATAGCCGCGGGTGCTTTTTCCAGGCAAATTATGGGTACCGGCGCGCACCGGTTGCCGCTGGATACCGAGCGTGGTTATCACGTTCAGTACACCGGGCTGCAATCCCTGCTGAATAGACCGGTGAGCTGGAACGAGGCCGGATTTTATGCAACACCGACGGATGAAGGTTTACGCATTGCCGGAACAGTTGAAATAGCGGGTTATGGCGAGGTTAAAAATCCAGCCAACCTCAGCTATCTAAAGCGCAAGGGTGGGGAAATGTTCGACCTGCCGGAACAACCCGACCAGGAGTGGCTCGGATTCAGGCCAAGCTTACCTGATGCACTGCCGGTAATCGGTTACAGCCCCCACTCGGAGTACGTGTTATTCGCTTTTGGTCATCAGCATCTGGGACTGACGCTGGCCGGGATTACCGGCAAACTGATTGCCGAGTTGATCAACGGTGAAACGCCTGGCCACAATTTAAAGCCATTCAACTCGGCCCGATTTCGGTAAATTCGCCGAGTTGCTTAAGAAAGAGGCAAGAAAGGTGTCGGTGACAGGTTAGAATGATTATCATTTGTCACCAACCCCTTTAATTTAATATTATATCGGCATGACTGGTTCTACTTCCTCTATTTCAGATCAACCCCTGTTTCAGTTACTCGAAACGGAAGCAAAAATATTCCTCGCTGAACGCGCGCAGGATCTGCGCCTTTCGGTTCAGGATTGTCGGCAGGCCTGTGAGATTGCACTGGATTTTCAAATGTGGGGCACAGAGTCTATTGAAGATATCTGGCCCGAAGATAAAAGCAATAGGCAATCAACCAGGGCTCATAAACAGCAGGTCATGCGACTGTTACGTTCGAACTGGGAGGTCGGTAAAAATAGTGATAATCAATACCCGGGTGATTCCAGCGCAGCCAAAATCAGTGCGGCATCTAAACCCCGGGCCATCGAGAAAAGCAGCCTGGGCCTGGGCCGTTGTCCGGTCGCTTCACCACGTACCATGTGCTGTAACCTGCAAACCCTGGATGCAGTCGACAATTGTGGTTATGGTTGCAGTTATTGCAGCATTCAGTCCTTCTTTGATGGCAAGCAGATTAGTTTTGATAAGGGTTTTGCGGATAAGTTAAAGAACCTGGAGTTTGATGCAGAAAAGACCTACCACATTGGTACCGGACAATCTTCCGATTCGCTGATGTGGGGCAATAGCCATGGTGTGCTGGATGCGGTGATCGACCTTGCCTGGGCTCATCCCAATGTTATTCTGGAACTGAAAACCAAATCGGCTAATGTCAGCCATCTGTTGCGTACGGATGCACCGAAAAATATCATCTGTACCTGGTCGCTTAATACGCCTGCCCTGATTCAGAACGAAGAACATGGTACCGCATCACTGGCTAAACGCCTGGATGCGGCCCGTAAAGTCGCAGACGCTGGTTTCCTGGTTGGTTTCCATTTTCATCCGATTGTACATTACGATCAATGGCAGCAAGACTACGCGCTTGTCGTCGAACAGCTCGGCTCGTTGTTTAAGCCGGAAGAGGTTGCACTGGTATCAATGGGTACGCTCACCTATATCAAGTCGGTGATGCGTGAGATACGCAAACGGGCGATACCCACCCAAATATTAAAAATGCCGATGGTCGATTCCGATGGTAAACAATCTTACCCTGATGAGATCAAGCTCGCCCTGTTTTCGCATGTATATAACAGCTTCCCGGAAAACTGGAAAAGCGATGTGTTCTATTATCTTTGTATGGAGAACCCTCGCCTGTGGAAACCGGTATTCGGTTTTGAGTATGCATCCAATGACGAGTTCGAGACTGCCATGAAAAATGCTTACATGGATAAAATCAAACTAAGATTGTAAGGGAGGAGCAAAATGAACGCACCCGTCTATCTCGACTACAATGCCACCACACCGGTCGACCCGCTGGTCGCCGATGCTATCGACCCCTACCTGCATCAGCACTTTGGCAACCCCTCGTCCACCCATGTGTACGGTCGCAATGCCCACCAGGCAGTCGAGCGGGCACGCGCACAGGTGGCTAAATTGATCGGTGCGCAAGTTGACGAAATCGTTTTTACCGGCTGTGCCACCGAGGCCAATAACCTTGCCATTCGTGGTGCGGCCCGCGCGCTACGTGACAAGGGTCGGCATCTGATCACGAGCGCGGTTGAACACCCCGCCGTAGAGCAACCGTTTCGGCGCCTTGCCGACGATGGCTGGGAAGTAACCGTGATTCCGGTAGATGACAACGGCCTGGTCGATCCCGCCAGGCTGTCTACTGCTCTGCGCGATGATACGATTCTGGTTTCCATCATGCATGCCAATAACGAGGTAGGCACGATTCAACCCATCGAGGAGATTGCGGCCATCACCAGGCCGCGAGGCATCCTGTTACATACCGATGCGGCGCAATCAGCAGGAAAAATTCCGGTTTCGGTGGACGAGCTTGGCGTCGATCTTCTTACCCTGGCAGGGCACAAATTTTATGCCCCCAAGGGCGTAGGCGTATTATATGTGCGTCTCGGTACGGCGCTGCAACCGGTGTTGGTGGGTGCCGGTCATGAAGCCGGGTTGCGGCCAGGCACCGAGAATGTGCCCGCTATTGCAGGCCTGGGTGAGGCAGCCCGTATTGCCAGTGAACACCAACCCGGGCATACACAACAGTTACGCCAGTTGCGTGACCAGTTACACACACGGCTTGCCGAGTCGATTCCTGGACTTGTTTTGAATGGTCACCCTGAACAGCGATTGCCCAACACCCTTAATATCTCGTTCCCGGGCGTGGATGGTCGGGATTTGCTGGCACTTGCAGCAGCCGAAGTGGCCGCCTCGGTCGGCTCCGCCTGTCACGAGGAAAGCGATGAGGTGAGCGGTGTGCTGGGTGCGATGGGGATTGAAGCGGCGCGGGCGCGTGGCGCGGTACGTTTATCCATTGGTACACCCACTACCGACACAGAGATTGAGCGTGCTGCCAAAGCACTGATAGGCGCCTGGCAAGCAAACCTAAAGTAGACACTTGTCGGTATTTAAAATAGGTAAAAAAGAGGGCGGTGACAAATTAGCATGATTATCATTTGTCGCCGACCCCTTTAGTCAAGGTACCTTTTTTTAATTTCCTTGCAGCCCGGGCACGAGGGTCGAGTTGAGAAATGGCGGTAGAACTGGCGGGCATGTTCACGAATGCCGGACGGTGATCAACCGGGACGGAATCACGTTTTGCCATACGGTATAGCGCAAAGGATACAAACACGAGGCAGAAAAAGATGGTGTGGATAAAGAGCCCCGAGGGACCGAGGACATCCATAGCATAGCTTCCCGTGAGGGGGCCAAACGCCATACCCACTGCAAAAGCCAGCATCAGGGTTGCGCACAGCGGCACCATTTGTTTTGGCGTAACATAGTCCCCGGCATGGGCCAGGACGATGGGGTAAATCGACATCGCAAAACCACCCAGGATTCCGACCAGAACGATATAGACCCAAAGGGGCATGCCTGGCATAAACGCAATAATTGCCGAGAACAAGGCCATCATCAGCATACCGAAAATCATCACCTTGCGCCGGTCGCGTTTGTCCGAGGCCCAGCCCATCGGCCATTGCAGGGCAAGTGCACCAAACTGCAATGCCGCACTCAGCATAACCGCACCTGAAATCTCCAGCCCGATCTCCACGCCATAGATCGCGATCAGGTTGTTCAACGGGCTGTTAGTCATGCCCAGGCACATACAGCCAACCACCGCCAGCGGGGTTGTCTGGTAGACCTTGCGAAGATTCATTCGCTCTTTCAAAGGCGGTGTAGGGTTACCGCCTTCGCGCAGCGCAACCGGTAGCAGCGAGAGTGAAAAGAGCGCGCTTACAAGCATGAAATGCCAGTTTCCGCTAATCGCTGAAAAAGTAAAAACAAGCGGTCCGAGTGCCTGGGCCGCCTTGTAGAAGATCATATAGACACTCATCACGCGCCCACGCATAGAAGGCTTTGTTTCACCGGAAATCCAGCTATCAGAAACGTTCAGAAGCCCGGCAAAGCAGATTCCGGATAGCAGTCGCGCACTGGTCCAGAGTGCCAGATCGGTGTCGATCGCGAGCGCAAGGGTCAAGGTCGACAACACCGTCGCAAAACAGGCAAAGGCGCGAATATGACCGATACGCTGAATCAACTGCGGTGCATAGAGGCAACCCAGAAAAAAGCCGGTGGCGAAACCGGCAGACATGATACCTATTTCAGTCGTGGTAAACCCCGCCTCCTGCATTCGCAATGGCAGCAAAACCGACAGCAGTCCCATGCCTCCTTGCAGGAAGACAATCCCGGTAATAATCGCGCCAACGGCGGTATAAGGATTCATGCGTAGAGTCTAGTTTAAGCTTACCAATACCTTGATGAAATTTTCATGAGGAAATTGTACGATTCAGTATATTAAGTTGACAGTTTAAGATGATATGTTAATTCGGCTATAAATTTCAGGAATAGTGACAATGAACTGGAAAACCGCTTATCGATCTTTTTACTATGCCAATGCAGAGGAACCCGACGACATTGTCCTGGAACCGGGGAAGACGGCTCTGCTGGTCATTGATATTCAAAATACATATTTGGAAGTGAAACCGGATGCGCTTGAAAATGCCCGCTGGCAACCTTTTTACGAACGCATGAATGATGTCGTGATTCCCAATACAGCCCGACTGATAAAGCGCTGCCGGGACAAAGGTACCGAGGTGATTTTTGCCCGCATTGCCTGTTTAACACTGGATGGGCGCGACCGCTCGCTAAGCCAGAAGAAACCGGGGTTTAATTATTTACTGTTACCCAAAGATCGCCACGACTCTCAATTTGTATCGTCGATCGAACCGAGCGGGGATGAAATCACGATACTGAAGACGACAGATAGTGCCCTCACTGGCACTAACTTACGCCTGATTTTGCATAACATGGGAATCGAGAATGTAGTGGTCGCCGGGATATTCACCGATCAGTGCATTTCCTCGACCGTGAGAAGCCTCGCGGACGAGAGTTATAAAGTGGTCGTGGTAGAGGATTGTTGCGCGGCGGCAACGATGGAATTACATCATCATGAACTTGAAATCATCAACATGATCTATTGCCACGTCGCTGAGCTTGACGAAGTACTGGATTTTATGGATTGATCAAAATAGCGCCAAGAACAACTTAACCAAGCAGTTTTTTGCTATCTGCCGGCGCTTGTTCACGGCTATCCATTCCATAGTCCCTGCAAACATTTGCCACCCTTAAGCGGTAATTGCTAAACACTCCACCACGGCCTTTTTCCTGGGCCAGGCGATGTGTTTCCAGTTTTCTCCATGCTTCGATAGCTTCTTCATCGCGCCAAAACGAAAGCGATAATATCTTTCCGTCTTCCACAAGACTTGAGAAGCGCTCTATCGATATAAAACCATCAATTTTTTCCAGTTGCGGTTTTAACCCGGCGGCAATATTCAAATACTCTTCGAACTTCCCCTCGGCGGGCAAGACTTCAAAAATAACAGCTATCATTGATTGTTCCTTTAACTGGATATTTCGATTCAGCCGGTGCGGATGTCGACAAAGGTTTCATTGTAACAGGCACCATCGACAATATCGGTTTTCATATCGGCAGATAACAATGCGTTCACCGTACGCCCGGTTGCGCTGGTTTTTAACCAGGTGCCCTTGGGTGTATATAAAACGCCAGGTCTGGTCGCGGTAGTGATTTTGGCTTTCAATATGACCGCGCCAGCATCATTTTCCAGTGTCAGCAAACTACCCTCTTCGATTCCGACGGCCCCGGCATCTTCTGGATTGATCTCGACTATTTCGACACCCGCGCTGGCCTCGTCACCACCGAAGGTTGCATTGGTACGCTTTTTCGAAGAGGGACTAATTACCGTAAATGGCCGGTCTTTGTTCGCGGGCCGATAGCGTGGCACGCCGAAGCCATATTTGTCTTCGAGCACCTGGCTGAATAATTCTACCTTGCCCGATGCCGTGCCCGGGGTAACCGTATTGCACATCATCACATCCTGCTGCGATCGCGTGTTCATCAAAAATGCCCGATCGGTTGGCAGTAAACTGGGTTGATGACCTTCGAGCCTCGGGTCGGAATTATCGATGGCTGCATCGATTAAAGCCGCGTCGCTATCCTCGAACATTGGATCGTCATACCCCATAACCTTTGCCAGTCGGCGGAAGATTTCCGTGTTTGGTAACGATTCACCAACGCAGGGTATAACCGGTTCGGCACGTTGCAGGTAACTATGACCATAAGACGCGTAGATATCGTCGAATTCAAAATGCGACGCCGCGGGCAAAATCACGTCGCAGTACTTCATGCTGTCGGTCATTACCACATCAATACCGGTAATAAACAATTCAGGTCGAGACAAGGCCCTGATCATCCGATTTTGATCGGGATGCGTGGCGACTGGATTGTGGTTAAAAATAAATATCGAGCGCAGTGGCGGATCGAGATCGTCATTCAGCAAATGCCTGCCGACATCGACGATATTTAACATGCGAGTCCCACTCGGAATCAGGTCGGGCCGTTGTAATTTATCGGGTGTCATCGGAAACGCCAGGCCCGGTTTGGCAAAAATGCCAGCACCGCGTCGGCCCAACTGGCCCAGTAGAACAGAAACCGACATAATCGAACGCAATCCCGAACCCCCACTCTTACCACGTTCGATACCATTACCGATAGAACAGGCCAGTGTTTTGGCACTGGCATATAAATCAGCCAGTTGATTAACCGATTCAGGCGATACACCGCATATTTTGGCCGCATCGCCGAGTGAATATTTACGACATTCGTTTAAAAAGCTTTCACTACCTTCGACCCACCGCTGTAAAAAGGCCTGGTCAACCTTTCCTCGGCGCTCCATTTCAGCCGCGAGCGCCTGCGCGAGCACGACATCGGTACCCGGCGCAATTTGAATATAAAGATGCGCCTGCTCGGCAATACGGGTGCGTTTCGGGTCGACTACAATCAACCGTGCACCAGCTTCGCGCGCCTTTTTGATCACCCTGGCCAAATGCAGATTAGACACCGTGACGTTATTACCCCAGACCGCGATTAAATCGGCATCGGCAGCCTGCTCCGGCGGCATTCCCGGTGCATTGCCAAATAAACTGTCATAGGCCGCGCCCCGCACGCCACCGCATAATGGGCCACGGTCGAGCAGTGTTGCCCCCATTTTGTAAAACAGGCGCCTGTCCATCGAGGCCACCGCCAGTTGTCCATGCGGGCCCGCGTAATTAAATGGCAACACTGCCTCGGGACCGTATTTATCGATGACATTGTTGGTCTTTTCGGCAATCAGCGCTAACGCATTTTCCCAACTGGTCGGCTGGTACTCACCACTACCTCTTTCACCGGTTCGCATCAATGGTTGGCGTAATCGATTTTCACCGTGTACGAACGAGGGGTAATATTTCGCTACCTTGTCGCAAATCGCACCCGCAGTGTAAGGGTTAGCGCGAGAGCCGCGCACTTTTTTAATTTGATTGCCTTCGACTTCAACCTGTAACGAACAGGTGTCCGGACAATCGAGCGGACAGACCGAGGGTTTGCTTTCGACAGTGTGGGTATGTTTCATTTTATCTAGTCCTGTTTATTTATTAATTCGCCAACTGGTTCAGCTTCTCCAGATTCACTCGCGTCAATTCGGCTTTGTCGTATCCGACATCGTAAGCTGGTGAAAGTATCAGTTCCGCGCGCGTAATCGAAATACTGACAAAGGCCTGTATGGCATCCAGGTACGGCGCCCAATTCTGTTGAAACAGGGGCATTAGCTTTTGGCCCGCTTCGGAATCTTTTTCGACAATGCTGGCATGTCCTGCAACACGAACCGCCTGGCGTGCAAGCACATCGATAAAATTAACCTCGACTTCGGCCCGCTGTTTAATATTGGCGACAGTGCCCGGCGAACGAATATCACCGAAGGCAATACAGTTTTCGTCCACAATTACAAAAGTGGCCTTGGGTGATACTGCAGGGGTGCCGTCGTCATTTACCGTTGCCACCGCACCCGCGTTGTAGTCGGTGATTATTTTCCGCATCGTTTTTGTCAGTGTTTGTGACGACATGGGCCTTCCCGTTCAGTTAATCGCTTTCATGAAGTTCCGATAAATTTTTTCGGAACAATCGAGAAAGTTATTCATGTTTTCATCGGCGCCGGCTTTCATGGTTGTTAATCCATCATCACCCAGCGTTGAAACCAGGGCGTCTCGATAAGCCGGGATCGCACCCCAGTTATCGACCGTATCTTCTTCTACTTCGACGTGATATTGCATCGACCAGGCATTGTCGCCAACGCGCATCGCCTGCACGCGACAGACATCCGAACTGGCCAGCACGGTAGTGTTCTCTGGCGGTTGCGTGACACAGACAGAATGCCACTGCAGACATTTTTGGCGTACCGGTAAACCTTCAAATAACGGGTCCCGTTGACCATCCTTTGTCAGGTTAACATCCAGGATACCTATCTCCGGCGGGCGTTGCGGACCACAGCTGCCGCCTAAAGCATCGGCGAGGAGCTGATGACCCAGACAAAGACCCAGATAAGGTTTGTTTAACTCATTCACCCAACAACGGATCGCGGCTTTTTCTGCAACCAGCCAGGGGTGTTCTTCTACATCCCAGACATCCATCGGTCCGCCCATTACCCATAATGCGTCGTAATTTTCCAGGTCAGGGATTGTTTCTCCCTGGTCAAGATTCACCGCATGCCATTCAACTTCATCCTGTGCCAGAAATCGCCGCAATGAGCCTGGATGTTCGCATTCGATATGTTGAAATACGAGTAAACGCATAATGCTTCCTGTTTTTAATTCTCGACGCTACTTCAGGACATCCGATTTTAACACTTGATACGTCTGTTTCGACTAACTACTTGCAGTTTATGGAATTTTTGGTTACTTTGAAATATCCAATTTATTTCAATTTAAACATACCAATTTGAGTACCCTGCCTACCACTGCCTTTACGCTGTCACGGGATTCTGACATTCCCCTGTTCACCCAGGTTAGTGACCCGGTCAGGCAAAGCATTGTTGATGGCCAGTTGCAACAGGATCATCGACTGCCACCATCGCGCAGCCTCGCCATCGAATGTCAAACGCCGGCAAGCCAGGCGTACGGCGCACCAGTCGCTGCGGTTTGTCGCAAAGGAATAGCGCCCACTTATGCTGCTTTATTCCAGCAGCTTTCTGAGTTCGGCGACTTCAGCCTCGAGGTCGGTAACCCTTTGCGCGAGCTCAGCCATACTGACCCGCGCGGACGACCCGCTGTCTGAGTCGGACTGCGCCTTTTCAGCAAGTGCCTGCATATCGACAGGACCCGAGAAAAGATGCATGTACTCAGCTTCCTTACGTCCTGGAGTGCGTGGCAGTTGAACCGCGAGGGCGTTACCCTCGCGCTCGATTAGACCGGTGAGTGCCTCTACCACTGCATTATTGTCGGCGAATTCATGCAGTCGTCCACTGCGGGCTCTAAGTTCGCCCGGCGTTTGCGGACCGCGCAGCAGCAACAGGCAAACGATGGCGAATTGCGCCGCGTCGAATTGCAATTCACAGAACGATGTATTGCAGAATCGCTGCGCGTATTTTTCCACCCCGCGCTTGAAACCATCCTCAATCCTTAGCAGATGTTTACCCTCCAGTAAGCGTGCATCATGCTGCACCACACCCTGCGCTAGCGACATCACCGGCTCACGTGACGACTTCTGGTTACAGGCATTGGTCAGTGCGTTAAGTGTTAGCGGATACCCATCCGGAGTGGTGATGGATTTCTCCATCAGGCAGCCGATGATGCGGGCTTCGTTAGCTGATAAATTTAGCGGTAGCATAGGACCTCGGTTTGGTTAACTGTTCACTGCTTTTCTGGCGGATTGGACAGTAGCAGATGCTGGTCATGATAAATATTGGTTCCGTTTACATAAGGTATCCTGGTGAAATCCCTTAGCCTGATTTTTTGAACTCACCCCTGACTGCCTTACATGCTTGATAATTTAATCCAGAAATACAATTTGTTAAGCCCTGGTTACTTGTATCGCATAAGCTTCAGCATCATGCTCACACCAGGCTTATAGTGAGAACATTCCCGTTATTGTTTGGGCAATGCTTGTTCTTGAATACCTGCATCATATTAGATGGATATAAGGTGACAACCTAATAGTAAATATCCAGGAAATTTGAACGTCTGCACGGTGGACACCTCTTACTGCTATTTATCGATTAGATTAATATTAACTCATAACATCACAGAACTCGGCACTAACCAATTCCTGTAAGGCACCGAAACTGACCGGTACTCCGGAGGCGTCATTTCCGGCAGCAGGGTATATGATCTCGAACCGGGACAGGCTCTTGTCAATTAAAATCGGAAGGCGATCTATTCCAAAAGGGCAAACACCGCCAGGCCTGAAACCGGTCTCCGCCTCGGTCTCCTCTGCAGTAGCAAACCTGGCCTTGACCCCAAGCGCTGCTTTCAGTTTCTTGTTATCTACACGTTTGTCTCCAGCACAGACGATGAGCCGGAATTGGCCATCTTTACCTTTGAACAACATTGATTTGGCGATCTGGCCCACCTCGCAACCGATTTTGGCAGCCGCCAATTCAGAGGTAGGGGTGCTGCCAGCTTCGAACTCGAGGGCTTTGAGATCGTGTTGGTCGAGAACTAGTTTGACTTTTTCCGG
>JBGUEB010000006.1:0-31063 GCA_041821565.1 Gammaproteobacteria bacterium
GGGAAGCGACGCTACATAAGCACACAGGGAAAGCTCGGTTTCCATCAGTACTGGGTGGAAACAACCAAATATAGTCACTTTGTTCCATTTTATAACTTACGAGTCGAACAGCAGCGTGATCTTGCATTGTTTAAGGCCCACGGGGTTGATCAGTCCTTTTTGAATAGAATGTTTGATCAACCTGCGAATCGAGTCTGGTTTCCTGATCACTCAACACTGTATGATGCAAAAATCGTGCATAGTGTCATTGCTTCACAAGAGTAATTTCGGTTGGAGTATGTTTCGTTGAGAGATCCTGGGCGAGGCTTTTAGGCACAATTTTGTATCAAAGGAGATTGGCAGGCCTGATGAAAATAACCCTGAAAGAATCCATGTTGGCAATAATGGTTACGGTTACCACCTTTGCCCAGGTTTTCTGGTTTCCTGGTCTCACGCCGATTTCTATGAGGAAGGAGGCAACAGCGTGAATATCGGTGATATGGTGTACTATTTGTACACCGACAAATACGATAATGAAATCAAGTTCGTGGCATCGGTAATAGCAGTCGAGGCTGAAGATATTCACATCAGGGTGGGCCGTTTCAATGTTCTGTCGAGCAAGTTTGAAACATTCGAATCAACCGTTCCAAAAGATAAACTCTCGCCCAGGTTAATACCATCTAGCTTTGAGAGCGAGCTCAGCGGCGACCCCTCCAGTTAGGCGCAGCCTCTCTTAATTATACTGTTGAGAATTATCAGGCAGTTCCGCTTAAGGAAGCGGTGGCACCAGTACAAAATTTCCAAAATGTTTCTTTGTAAGAAATTCCTGCTGCGCCTGAACAATGTCTTCTAACGCAAAAGTTTTAGCTACCAGCGGCCGTATTTCGCCATTTTCAATATATGAAATTAAATTAGGGAATACAGGTTCATCCCAGGCCGTGCAGCCAATCAGCCTCAAGTCTTTTAGATAAAAACTACGCATGTCGAGTGTTACCAGCGGGCCGCCGATAGCACCAGATGACAGGTAACGCCCACCCCGCTTCAACACCTCAATCATTTGCCCAAACGAGTTGCCGGCTACATTATCGATAACCACATCTATAGTTTTCTCGCCAAGGGCAGCGACGATATCCGATCCTCTTTCCAGCACCTGCACGGCACCTAGCGATTTCACCTGATCTATTTTCGCCTTACCAGCTATGCCTATAACCTCGGCACCTCGTCGTCTGGCCAGTTGTATCGCGGCAGAACCTACACCTCCCGAGGCACCGGCTACCAGTACAGTATCCTCGGGGCCCACAACTGCCCGATGTACCATGTTTTCAGCCGTAGCATAAGCGCAGGGAATAGTTGCCAGTTCGACATCGCTCCAGTCGCAGTCAACTTTGAAAACTTCGGTAGCAGGTACTTTCACATACTCGGCGAAAGCACCATCAAAGTCCGAAGCCATCCAGATGTTATCCATCGACTCGAATCCATGCGGACGCATACAGGCTCTTACCAGCACCCGTGAACCCACAAGATGTGAATCACCAGCCGAATAAGCTTCTACCACGCGCCCACAACAATCGGTACCCTGTATTAATGGAAATGGGGTCGACTCATTCCAGCCGCCGTCTGCTATCGTGGTTGTTTGCTGCGATTGCCCGGCGGCGGCTTCTGTACTGGATGTCACCGAGGAGGAGTACCAGCCGAGACGGGTGTTGACCTCGGTATTATTCACCCCTGCAGCGAGAACCTGAATCAATACTTCACCCGGCAGCAGTTGAGGAACTGGCACATCCTTGTATTCAAGCTTGTCGTAGCCACCGTTACCTGTAGTAACAACGGCTTTCATTATTTTCTCACAATCACTGGTATCAAATCGGTCGGTTGATCTGGTCCTAACTGGATTTTCATTCATCATATTTTTCTGCTCGGGAACAAAGACCAATCATAATAACTGGAAAATCCTGGGTAAATATCACCTAATTTCTATTTTGCGTCAGTCTGTTGACTAATCACCACTTTTTTTACTCGAAATCACCGCAATATTTGTAAGGAATACTCATACAATTTAAAATACTTCGAACAATGCATACCACTGCCAGAATAATAAATGACTGATTACTTTGACCTTGGTATTCACAGCCACCCGATAACAACCCAATCCGGAGCCTCTCAAACCTGGTTCAACCGTGGGCTCATCTGGTGCTATGGCTTCAATCACGAAGAAGCAGTGCGTTGTTTTCAGAGGGTCATCGAGTGCGATCCAGAATGCGCCATGGGCTACTGGGGTCTGGCCTATGCGTCCAGCTCATTCTATAACAAGCCCTGGGGCTGGTTTGATGACGATGAACGCAACCTGACACTGTCTAACTGCTATAAGCTTACGCAAAAAGCCAAAAGCCTGAGTTCTGCCGCGAAGCCGGCTGAACAAGGCTTGATAATAGCTTTAGGCCAAAAGCATCAGGCTCCCCAGGCGCAGGACATTGCCCTTTTCGAACAATGGGAACGGGATTACTGCAGCAGCATGCGCAGGCTACTGGAAAACCAGCCCGACGATCTGGATATCATTTGCCTGACCGCCGAATCAATGATGAACCTGACGCGATGGAAACTATGGGATGTAGCAAAAGGTTTGCCAGCTCCAAACGCGATGACCGAAGAGGCGATTAGCATACTCGAGCATGGATTAGCACTGACTGAGCAAAAACGCTTGCTACCCCACCCGGGGATCCTTCATTTTTATATTCACGCCTGGGAAATGTCGCCGCAACCGGAAAAAGCACAAGACGCGGCAAACCAGTTACGAGATCTCTGCCCGGAGAGCGGCCATTTACTGCATATGTCAACCCACATCGACATACTTTGCGGGGACTACCTGGCGGTAGTCGAAGCGAATAACCGCGCGATCAAGGCTGATTTAAAATATATCGAACTACGTGGAAAAGGGGAGTTCTACATGATTTCCTGTATGCACGATCATCACTCGAAAATGTATGGTGCGATGTTTCTCGGGCAATTTAAAGCATCAATGGAAGCCGCAGAGGGCATAGGCTCCATTATTGACGATGAGTTACTGACTACGGGATCGCGTTATCTCAGATCGACGCTCGAAGCTTACTACTCGAGCAAGGTACACGTACTGGTAAGATTTGGCCTCTGGCAAAAAATTATCGATGAACCACTACCGGATAATCCTGACCTTTACCCCATCACTACCGTATTACTCTATTACGGCAAAGGGATTGCCCACGCTGCTCTCGGCGACATAGCGAGTGCGCGGAATTGTAAGATACTATTTGATCAACTACATGATGCAATTCCGGACTGGCATATTATCGCCAACAACCCAACTATTGCCGTGCTCGACGTTGCCGCGGCGATGCTCAATGGCGAACTCGAGTATCACGCCGGTAATCATGATCTCGGTTATAGGTATTTAAGAGATGCCTGCGAACTCAGCGACAACCTCGCTTATTCCGAGCCCTGGCCGTGGATGCACCCGCCACGCCACGCTCTCGGTGCATTGCTACTGGAACAAGACCATGTCGAAGAAGCGAGGGAACACTACCAGGACGATCTTGGAATCGACAATAGGCTTCCGCGTAGCCATCAGCACCGTGACAATATCTGGGCCTTGCATGGCTACGTGGAATGCCTGAAAAGACTAGGCCAGCTCGACCAGGTCGAAAGCTTCCAGGAAAAACTGAACCAGGCCATGCTGGTGGCAGACATCAATATCGATTCTTCCTGCTGCTGCCGAAAGAACACCTTCACCGATAGTCAACTATAGCCTTTTCAGGCCCTGCCTTTCACCTGTACCTCAAATCCCGGTTCTTCCGGCTCATCATCGAACATTTCCGCAGGAAATCCAGGCGCCAGAATTTCGACTCCGGCAGCTTCCTCCAGACGCCTGATAATATTAGGCGATAGTCCACGTGATCCATAGCGTTGTTGCCCGTCCTGGAATATCTGCTGCATCAAAGGCGCCAGTTCCAGTTCCAGGTTTCCTCGCTCGGCAACATCGTTAAAAAGGCCAATGTCCTTACACACCAAATCCATCGTAAAACTGATGTCTCGACTGCCATTCAGGATTACCTGGCTTTCGGTTTCATGTACAAACGAATTACCCGAAGAGATCCGAATGGCTTCATAAGTGGTGTTCAAATCCATGCCAGCGACACTGGATGTAACCAGCGCTTCGCAAAGGCTGAGCAGATTTGCAGTGGCAAGGTAATTGGTTACCACCTTTAGTACCGATGCCGAGCCCAGCGGGCCCGTGTGTAAAATACGCCGCCCCATAGCCGTCAATAGCGGCAATATGGTTTCAAACGTGGTGCGTTCGCAACCGGCAAATATAGCAATATTGCCCGTCGCCGCACGGTGACAACCGCCCGATACCGGACAATCAACTGGCTCGGCACCTACCGCCTTCACCTTTTCACCGAGTCGTAACACTTCGCCCTTGTCGGTTGTGCTCATTTCAGCCCAGATTTTGCCTTCGCTTAACCCCGCCAGCGCCCCATCTTCGGCCTCCATCACCAATGCACTCGCTGCCGGACTCGGCAGACAGGTAATTAATACATCGACATTTTGCGCCATTTCACGCGGACTATCGGCCCATTTAGCCCCCGCATCGAGAAACGGCCTGGCTAAATTCTTGTCCAGGTCACGAACGCTTAAGTCAATACCGTTACGCAGCAGACTACCCGCCAGTTTGCCGCCGACGTTGCCCAATCCTATAAAACCAACTTTTAACATTTCTACCTCGCACGAGTGTTATCAGGCGATCAGCACCCAAATCGAGGCCATTATTATGAAGCTTCCGGTTCGATGCAATTACAATTTTTGATACTTTGCCCCAGGGTTTAAGCTATACCTGAATCAGACCCCGCAAAACCAGATTTGATGCTGGATTTAAACAATAAGGCTATCTATAATCGCTGCACTTTTCACCATAGTTAATCCAGCCAAAGACTATCCAATGCCCAAACTAACCACCGTATACTGGCGCGATATTCCCGCCCAGGTGATCGCCAAAGAGCGCCGCGAAAACGCAAAGAAAGTATTAACCGAGCGATTTGCCGAGGCTATCGATAAGGCGGCGATGCGTGCCAAAATGGCCGGTACTGACGCCTATCTCGAGCAGTGGCGACAGGAATCTGTCAAATGCGGCAATGATTTATCGGCAAGTGTTGAGGCAGCCGCGGCCAAACTCGAGCAGGCTTATGATGATGATCGGCTCGCCGACCTGGTGCGTAGTGGTGGCGTCGAGGCCGAATAAGCGGCATATTGGATGATGGGAAAACCGGGTGTTACGGGTCGAGTGCGCGAATCAGATCTTTGCCTTCGTTGCGGGAATTATTGACCGTAGTATTCACCGCGTAATATTGATACCGGGGTGAAGTATTGCTCATCAGGATATCGGCTTCACTGATATCTTCTGTGCTGCAGTTTAACCATTTCGAATAGTCCGGCCGCGATATATGCACCGGCATGCGATGGTGGATTTCGGCTATCGCGTTTTTGGCTTCAGTGGTAATTATCGCGCAGGACTGGATTTCATTACCGTCGCCATCTTGCCAGTGCTCCCAGATACCCGCCATTGAAAACAACTGGTGATCAATATGACAGCAATAGGGTTGCTTACGACCATTCTCGAGTCGCCATTCATAGTAGCCACTGGCTGGAATCAGGCACCGGCGTCGACGGTAGGCGTGTCGAAACGAGGGTTTTTCCGCTATCGTCTCGGCACGTGCGTTAAACATCCGATTACCCATGGTGACATCCTTTGCCCAGGAAGGTAGCAGCCCCCAGCGGAAAAAAGTGAGACCCTTGTCGGTACAGGCCATTATCGGAGTAGTCGGGGCTATGTTATAGCGGGCGCTGAATATATCTGGCGGCGGCTCATTATAGTGTTCCATAATGTCCTTAACGTTTGTATCCAGGAAAAATCGACCACACATATATCGCTCGTTGCTGTTGACCAGGGTGTTGATGAAACTCTGACTGTCTCAGGCCTGCAAGTAAAAATATACCGCAACCTGACAACAAAAGCCGCATAATATCGCATCCTGAAATCTGAAGACCTCATGAACCTGGTTAACGCAAAAAATATTTACCATAGCTTCGGCGACCAGCCTTTGTTTGATTCCACCAATCTGGCGATTGAGACCGGTGAACGAATTTGCCTGGTTGGTAGAAACGGTGCCGGTAAATCTACCCTCTTGAAAATGCTCTCGCGCGAGCTTATACCTGATGGTGGTGAGTTTAACTTTGCCCGCGACATTCGAATTGCCGAGCTCAAGCAGGAAGTACCCGAAAAGCTGGCAGGCAGTGCTTACGATTGTGTGGCCCTCGGCCTTGGCAGCCTGTCCGATGTAATCACTGAATGGCATCACCTGGCACTGGCGGCTGCCAGCGATGCCGAAGTATTGCCTCGCCTTCAACAACTACAGGAAACTATTGAAACCAATAACGCCTGGAATCTTGAAAACCGCGTTAGCTCAACTATTTCCCGACTCGGTTTACCCGCTGATACGCCCTTTGGCCAACTCTCCGGCGGCATGAAAAGGCGCGTTCTGCTGGGCCAGGCACTAGTGGCTGAGCCTGACCTGTTGCTGCTCGACGAACCGACAAACCACCTGGATATAGATTCGATAGTCTGGTTAGAGGAGTTTCTTCGGCAATTTAAGGGCAGCCTGCTATTTATCACCCACGATCGCTCGTTTTTACAGGCCCTGGCAACCCGCATAGTCGATCTGGACCGAGGTAAACTGACTAGCTGGCCTGGGGACTATGAAAATTACCTGCAATTGAAGTCGGCTCAAATCGACAATGAAACCACCCAGAATACCCTGTTTGACAAGAAACTGGCACAGGAGGAAGTCTGGATTCGCCAGGGTATCAAGGCCAGAAGAACCCGCAATGAAGGCCGTGTACGTGCTCTCAAAAAACTGCGCGGGGAACGTGCTCAACGGCGCGAGCTGCAGGGCCGGGTAAAACTGAAAACACAGGATTCGGAAGCTTCCGGCAAGATTGTTATCGAAACCGAGGCAATCAGCTTTGCCTGGCCGGATAAACCTGTAGTCGAGAATTTCAGCTGCAAAATACTGCGAGGAGAAAAAATCGGCATTATCGGCCCAAATGGCTGTGGTAAATCAACCCTGATCCAGTTATTACTAGGTGATCTAGAACCGTTACACGGTAAGGTCAAACTCGGCACCAAACTAGAAATTGCTTATTTCGACCAGCTTCGCGAAGCCATCGATCCACAAAAAACAGTACGTGAAAACATCACCGATAGAGGCGACCGGGTCATCGTGAATGGCCAGGAAAAGCACGTCATCGGCTATTTAAAGGATTTCCTGTTTAACGAAAAGAAAATCAACATGCCTGCAAAAGCGCTGTCGGGAGGTGAACGTAACCGCCTGTTACTAGCAAAGTTATTTACGCGTTCGTTCAATCTCCTGGTTATGGACGAACCGACCAACGATCTCGATATGGATACGCTGGAGCTGCTCGAGGAGTTGCTGGTCGAGTTCAAGGGCACTTTGCTGCTGGTGAGTCATGACCGCACATTTATTGATCACATCGTCACCAGCACGCTGGTATTCGATTCTCCCGGGCAGGTAAATGACTACGTGGGCGGCTATGAAGACTGGCTCAGGCAACGACCCCGGGAGAAGGAGTTAGGCGCCACCAGGGCCAGTACCCAGAAACAGGCTAAGATCAAACCCGGCATCAGCAGCAAGCAGCAAAAAGAATTGAAAGAATTACCAGAAAAAATAGCAAAACTAGAGACCGAGATCGAACATCTGCAATTAGAATTTGTCAGCCCTGGTTTTTTCCAGCAAGACCCAGAACTGATAAACGGGCTGCAAAACAGACTGGCCCATTGTGAGCAGGAAATGCAGAAAATGTTCGAACGCTGGGAACAACTCGAAGACTCACAAAGTTAAGTCACGCGCAGGCTGTGCAGTTTTTGGTATAAAACTTAACACTACATTAGCACAATGAAATGTTATTATTGAAGCATTCTAAAGGATTCATTTAACGTGGCTAGCAAGACAGAGGCAAGTTCAAAAAATTTAGCGACCCTGACCCGAAAAGATCACAATATATCAAGAAAATCGATATCTGAAGCCGCACTCAAGGTTTTATATCGACTTACCAATTCGGGTTTTCGTGCCTGCCTGGTGGGTGGTGGAGTTCGTGATCTACTGCTGGGAATACAGCCGAAAGACTTCGATGTCGCGACCGATGCGACACCGGAGCAGGTGCGAGAGCTATTTAAAAACAGCCGCATTATTGGGCGTCGATTTCGTCTCGTGCATATCCGCTTTGGGCGCGAAATTATCGAAGTCGCTACCTTTCGTAGCCATTCCTCCGATTCTCCAAAAAACGAACTCAATACCGAAGGCCGTATCCTACGTGACAATACATTCGGCGATATCGAGGACGATGCAATACGTCGTGATTTCACCGCCAATGCCCTGTATTACGACATTGCCAACTTTTCCATCCTCGACTACACCAATGGACTAAAAGATGTTGAGACTCGTACCCTGCGTTTAATCGGAGATGCCGAAACCCGATACCAGGAAGACCCGGTTCGAATGTTACGGGCAATAAGATTCGCCGCCAAACTCGATTTTGAAATAGAAGAACTCGCCGGTGAGGCCATACTCTACTGTGGCCATTTACTCGCCGGCGTACCGCCCGCACGGCTATTTGATGAAACCGTAAAATTGTTTCACTGCGGCAATGCGACCCGGGTTTTCGAGTTATTGCGGTCCTATGATTTACTTCAATACCTGTTCCCGGCACTGAATGAAATACTAAAGGGCGAACCGGCCGAAGCAATGCTCGACTTCGTTGATCAGGGCCTGGTGAATACCGATAACAGAATCAATGACGGCCTTCATGTTTCACCCGCCTTTATCTTCGCTATTTTATTGTGGCCGGTGGTGCATCAACAGGCAATGGAGATACAGTCGGACAAACTAAGAATGGTACCTGCCCTGATGCAGGCTGGATCGGATGTAATGAGTCGACAACTCAAACACATCTCGATTCCCCGGCGTTTTAGTCAAATGGCTCGCGATATCTGGACCGCGCAACCCAAGTTTCAACGCACCCAGGGCAAACAACCGGCCAGATTACTCGGTCTTCCGTATTTTCGGGCTGCTTATGATTTTATGTGCATTCAATCAATGGTCAGCCTGATTCCCGGTAATCTTTGTCAGTGGTGGACCGACTACCAAAGGACTAATCCACCGCCAACACACAGCCAGCGGCAACGGGAGCCGAGACCCCAGAGAAGGCGCAAGAGCAATGCCGATTGAAGATGTATACATAGGAATTGGTAGCAATCTTACTAACCCGGTTTCGATTGTCCACGATGCGATCAACTGCCTCGACAAAATATCCGGCAGCGAGCTGGTAAAATGCTCTTCGCTTTACCAGTCCGAGCCAGTCAGTGACATAGCCCAGGATGATTATGTCAATGCCGTCGTAGCTATTAAAACCAATTTACAACCTACCTTTTTATTGCTGGAACTACAGGCAATCGAACATGCGTTTTACCGGCAGCGTGACCCCGCATTAAAATGGGCTCCGAGAACTCTCGACCTGGATGTCATCCTCTACGGCAATCGCAAAATCAATGACAGTCACCTTACCGTACCGCACCCGGAAATGGGTAAACGCCTTTTTGTGCTAAGACCGCTATTCGAAATTTCGGGTGAAATTTATATTCCAGGGCTCGGCAGTCTGAGCTATTTGATCGACCAGGCGACTCCGATCGAAATGTGCAAAATTAGAAAACCCTTCATCCCGGGCTAGAATGCAGATACAACACCGATACATAGTCGTCGAAGGCCCTATAGGTGTGGGAAAAACCAGCCTCGTAAAAAAATTGGGAGACAGCCTTGGTAGCGAATTATTGCTCGAGAAAGCAGAGGAAAATCCGTTTATTGTTCGCTTTTATCAAAACCCACGACAATATGCCCTGTCAACCCAGTTATCCTTTCTTTTACAACGCGCACAGCAAGTACAAAGTTTTCGCCAGATTGACCTGTTCCAGAGTTCTCATATCGCCGATTTCATGATAGATAAGGACCGATTATTTGCCGAACTGACATTGAATAGTGACGAAACAAAACTTTACGAACAAATTTACCAGCACATGACACTAGATGCCCCGAAACCCGATCTGGTAATTTATTTACAGGCACCGGTAGAGATACTACGTGAACGCATTGCAAAACGGGGCATAGACTACGAACAGCAAATCAAGGACAACTATCTAACTCACCTTTCTGAACTGTATACCCGTTTTTTTTACGATTATGACGACAGCGCATTACTCACGGTAAATACCCAGTCTATTGATCTAATCAACAGTAGCGAAGATTATGCGGCATTACTCGACGAAATAAGTACCATCCGTTCTGGACGCCATTATTTCAATCAGTCATCATTAAGGAGCCTTTGAATAATAGATCGGCAAGCTTATGTATATACCTAAACCCCTGGAAGACAAGATTACCGTTCCCCATTTAAAAAAACTAAAACAGCAGGGGGAAAAGTTCGCCTGTCTGACCGCATATGACTACAGTTTCGCACGCCTCGTCGAGCAATGCGGGGTAGAGGTTGTCCTCGTCGGCGACTCCCTGGGCATGGTTATACAAGGGCATGACACTACCATTCCAGTGACGCTCGATGACATTAAGTATCATGCCCGTACAGTAAAGGCCGGATTGAACAATGCGATGTTGATGCTCGATATGCCATTTGGATCACTCAATTCGCCACAGCAGGCACTGGATAATGCGAGCGAACTCTTAAAGGCTACCCAGGCCCAGGTGGTCAAACTCGAGGGCGGGATTACACAGTTAAAAACGGTAGAGATGCTGGCAAAGTTCGGCATCGCAAGCTGCGCTCATTTGGGTTTACAGCCCCAGCTAGTGCACAAAATGGGAGGCTATCGTGTGCAGGGAAAGAGCAAGGGAGCCGCCGATCAAATGCTAGAAACTGCCTGCGAGCTAGAACAGGCCGGCACCGACCTGTTGCTACTGGAATGCGTGCCGGCCAATCTCGCTGCCAGTATCGCAAAAACACTGGAAATTCCGGTCATAGGCATAGGCGCAGGCGTCCATGTCGATGGTCAAATCCTGGTATTGCACGATATATTGAATGTAACCGAGGGCAAAAAACCAAAGTTCTCGAAAAATTTTATGCAAGACCAAACTAGTATACAGGGGGCCATTAACCGTTATGTCAGCGAAGTCAAGCGCGGTCAGTTTCCCGAACAATCGCATAGTTTTTCCTGAGGTTCCACATAACAATGGATCAGGCCAACTCGGTCAGCGAATTGCGACAATATGTCCTGCACTGGAAGGACCATAAACAGTCGATTGCTTTTGTTCCGACCATGGGAAATTTGCACGAGGGGCATTTATCGCTAATCACAAAAGGTCAGTCGTTATGCGACCGATCTATATGCAGCATTTTCGTTAACCCGATGCAATTCGGACCCAATGAAGATTTTAATCACTATCCCCGTACCCTCGATACGGATATAGAACTTCTCGAATCGGTTGGCTGCGATCTGGTGTATTTGCCAACTGCCTCAGAGCTCTACCCCCAGGGGCTGGAAAATATCAGTCAGGTTATCGTCACTGATTTAACCGATACCTTTGAAGGTGCACATCGACCCGGTCATTTTACCGGTGTAGCAACCATAGTTGCCAAATTGTTCAATATAGTTAAACCAGATATATCTGTTTTTGGTAAAAAAGATTTTCAGCAATATTGCGTGATCAAGAAGATGACCCTGGATTTAAATCTGGATGTCGAAATCATTGGCCAGGAAACTACCCGCGAGGCCTCGGGTCTTGCTACCAGTTCCAGGAACCAGTATTTAAACGATGATCAAAAGAAAGCGGCTGCGTTAATATATCAAACCCTGCAAGATTCGGCCGCCAGCATCAAAGCCGGGGAAACAGACTTCGAAAAACTTGAAAAGCAGGCTACCGAAAGACTCAACCAGGCTGGATTTGACACCGATTATTTTAGCATTTGTAACGCGGATACACTGAAATCAGCAACTACCGAAGATAAGAAACTGGTTATCCTGGTAACCGCGCGACTCGGCGAGACACGATTGCTGGATAATATCGAAGTTGATCTCTGGTAGGTTGCCAGGAATTTTAATTTTTCTTTTTTGTGCATCATCCCTTCTCATTTCTGAGAGCTGCCCAGATATTTCCATGTCGCGTTTCGGGGACTATCACTACGCAATGGATACCGGCTCGGAGGCCGGTATGACGGGGTTTGGGGTTTCGATCGCCCTTTCTTTGGTAACTCTCTTTGGGCAAACAAAGAAAGCTACTCGCGCACTGACTCCTAAAAAACTACGAGGTTTGGAAAGTCCTGGTGTGCGAAACAATGAAAAGTGAGTGATAGTGTGCCAAAAACCACAGTGTTAAACACTATTGCCAGAGAAATTTAGCCGCTAATAAACTTTCCCCATTGCCTCAATCCGACCTATCACCTTCTCTCGTAAATCTGCAGGCCTCAAAACCTCAACCTCGGCGCCATGTTTGAGGATATCCATTATCAACTCGGTATCCTGGCTATAGGGAATATGCAGAATGTAGTAGCCTGCCTCGTCATAATGACTGTGTTGCCGCGAATGCCATAACTCACGTGACACCCATCGCGCGATTACCGGACTAAAACGTAAAATCGCTTCACGCGTTTTTGCACCTGAAAAAATTCCGTAACCGCTGGCCAGTTCCCGATCCAGAAGTGACCCATCGATGTCCTTTGCAGACTCTGGTAATATTTCAACCTGCCTGATAGCGTCGACTGAAAAACTCCGCAGCCCCTTACGCCAGTGACACCAGCTATCGAGATACCAGTTATCTCGATAATAGATCAGGCGTTGTGGTGAAATATCACGCCCGGTTTCACTATCGTGCTGACGGCTGTAATAACGTATACGCAACTGTTTTCGCGTCAGCAAAGCCTGACTAATAACCTGAAAATTCTCGCTGCGATAAGCCTTCGCGGCCAACGGCAAGATACGGATGCGTTTTGAGATTTCATCGGCACTGTGATCGCTTTTATCCAGTAACAACCGAATCCGTGAGCGTAACGGTTTGACGTGGTTGGATAAAACTCCGGGTTGCAAGTTTTCAAGCAAAGCGTCCATCGTCAACAGAGCCTGAATTTCGCTGGAATTAAACCACAGGCCGGGTAGCTGGTACTGATCCTGGCCAGATTCACTATCGTCATAGCTATATCCGCGCAGTTCACGATTCCAGACAATGGGGGCGGCCAGGCGATCTCGCATATATTCGAGATCACGCTTAAACGTGGCCAGCGATACCTCGAGTGCGGCTAAAAACTGAGCTCGTGTTACCAGGCGCTGGTTGCAAAGCAACTGGTCGATGATATGAAATCGTTCGGTTCTATCCATCGGTATTTACAGATAAATTTTTTAGTAGCTCATCTTGTGAGCCACTATATGGCGGATAATAGCATGATGATTTATTTTTTGTGGAGACGCCATGTCACTTATGAACCAGCTGTTATTCCGGATCACTTCTTATTGCCGTTGCCGCATCATTAATGGCCCCGCAAACGGGTCCGAGCAATTACCCTATCTGGAACGGTATCATTTACTAAAATTGCCCTTTGGATACCAGGTTTACTTACACCGTTTTGTCGCCAGTGATCCTGGCCGTGGATTACATAATCACCCCTGGAAAGCAGCCGTCTCACTAGTTCTCTGCGGTGAGTATGAGGAAGTTAGAATGGCAGACGGACGTGATGATCATGCCTTGAAAACCCGGCGAATCCGCGCTGGTCACTTGAACTGGATTAACGGATCGGTTTTTCATCGCATCAATTTGACTGGTAGTAACGAGGTCTGGACTCTGTTCGTGCACGGACCAAAGGCAAAATCCTGGGGATTTTTACAAAATCAGGGAAATCGCTACGCTTTCCATGATCATAATCAATTACTGCTGCAGGAAAGTAATCCACTATGGTGGAAAACCGCTAACAGGCCTGTTAACTGTATGGACATGCGCAAACCCGCCAATATCGACACCGGCAAATGCCACAATGCGGACCAGGAGGCCGCTTAAGAAACCCGGAGATATTTACTGCTTCAGATACTTCGCGTGATACTCAATATGATCTCCGATAAAGCTCGCGATGAAGTGGTAGCTATGATCGTAACCCGGCTGCATGCGGATCCTGCAGGAAAGGCCCTGGGCATCACAGGCAGCCTGGAAATTTTCAGGCAGCAGTTGACCTTCATGCAGAAATTCGTCGGCATCGCCCTGATCGATCAGGATATCTTCCACCCTCGCGCCGTCGTTGACCAGGCAAGTGGCATCGTATGCCTCCCATTCGGCTTTATTATCTCCAAGGTACAGACCGAAGCAGCCCTGCCCCCAACCGCAGGCTACCGGATTGGTAATCGGTGCAAACGCCGATACAGAACGGAAGGCACCTGGATTTTTGAGTGCGCATACAAGCGCACCGTGTCCGCCCATCGAATGTCCACTGATTGATTTTACTCCGGGCAGCAGTGGTAAATTCGATTCAATTAGATCTGGCAGCTCAGAGCTTACATAATCATACATGTGATAGTAATTCGACCAGGGAGCCTGGGTCGCATTGACATAAAATCCTGCGCCCTGACCCAGGTCATAGCGCTCTGGCTTGTCAACGACTTGTTCCCCACGAGGGCTGGTATCTGGAAAAATTATAGCGACACCCTGCTCCGCCGCGTAACGTTGCGCACCCGCCTTGGTACGCGCATTATCATCGGTACAGGTAAGCCCGGACAACCAGTAGAGTGCTGGCACTTTTTCGGTTTCGGCCGCCGGCGGTAGATAGACCGAAAAGGTCATTTCACATTGACAAACCTCCGAATGGTGAGTGTATCGATTTAAATAACCCCCACTTTCCCGCACAGATTCAATTTCTTTCATAGATTCTTGCTCACAATATTCTAGAAAATGATGACTGAACGAATGCTTTCACCGCTATGCATTAAATCAAATGCACGGTTAATATCCTCCAATGGCATGGTGTGCGTGACCATCGAATCGAGCTCGATCTCACCACCCAGGTAACGATCGACATATCCTGGCAGTTCGGTTCTGCCTTTGACTCCCCCAAAAGCTGTACCCTGCCATTTACGACCCACTACCAGGTTGAAGGGCCGTGTCTTAATTTCTTCACCGGCACCAGCGACACCGATAACCGTCGACACGCCCCAGCCCATATGGGTACACTCGAGCGCATCTCGCATCACATGCACATTTCCAATGCATTCAAACGAGTAATCGACACCGCCATTGGTCATATCCTGAATATACTCGCTCAGGGAGCCGTCAACCTCTTTCGGGTTAACAAAATCGGTGGCACCGAGTGATTTCGCTACTTCCCATTTTGCAGGATTGATATCGATGGCAAGAATGCGCCCTGCTTTCGCCATCACCGCACCCTGAATAACCGAAAGCCCAATGCCACCGAGTCCGAAAACAGCGACCGAAGACCCAGGCTCGACCTTTGCGGTATTCATCACTGCACCTATGCCGGTCGTTACACCGCAGCCCAGCAAGCAGACCTTATCAAGCGGTGCTGCCGGATTAATCTTTGCCAATGCGATTTCGGGGACCACGGTGTATTCAGAAAATGTGGAACAGCCCATGTAGTGATAGATATCCCTGCCATCCAGGGAAAAACGGCGCGTTCCATCCGGCATATAACCAGTCCATACCGTGCCGGCGATTGACTGACACAGATTCGATTTTTTCGAATGGCAATACTCGCATTCTCCGCACTCTGGAATATAAAGCGGAATAACATGATCACCCGGTTTCAGCCCTTTTACGCCCGGGCCACACTCAACTACTTCACAACCCCCTTCGTGACCCAGTATTACCGGGAAAGCTCCCTCCGGATCGTTTCCAGACAGGGTAAATGCATCGGTATGACAGACACCAGAAGCAACCACTTTTAGTAAAACTTCACCTTCGCGTGGTCCTGCGACTTCTACTTCCTCAATTTGCAGGGGCTTTTTCGGCTCCCAGGCGACTGCGGCTTTACATTTCATTGAGTTTCCCCTTCGGTTATTAATTGAATGAATTATGGCGTGCAGACTAATTTGAATAATTATTACAGTCAAGACACCATATATCGTCAATAAAATAAGAAATAGACACCAGATAATTGAATCAATTGGTGATTACGCACTCAAAATCATTAAATCCCCGAAAAAGCCGCCCGGAGTACATATGAAACCCATCTGGTGTAAGCGAAATCGCGTATTACTGCTGTTGGCAGTATTTTTTAGTATTGTGACTTACCACTTCACTGCTTCCGCCGGGCCAAATAACGGATTTGATGTATCTAATGCTATTATTCCAGCCAGTGAAATTCTTGCCGGCGGACCTCCAAAGGATGGCATTCCTGCGCTCTCCGATCCTGAATTGATCGATGCCGAGGCAGCGAGTTATCTGAAACCAGATGACCGGATCATTGGTGTTACCATGGACGGTATCTCCCGTGCTTACCCCATCGCAATTTTAAACTGGCATGAAATCGTTAACGATACGATAAACGGTCAACGCTATGCCGTTACCTTCTGCCCTCTGTGTGGAACCGGTGTTGCTTTTTATTCTGACATAGCTGGTAGCACAACCGACTTCGGCGTCTCTGGATTACTTTACAACAGTGATGTGCTGCTTTATGACCGGGAAACCGAGTCCCTGTGGTCGCAAATCATGAGCCAGGCCGTGGCCGGCAAGCTCGTGGGCGAGAAGCTAAAAGCATTTCCAGTCAGTCACACCACCTGGCGCGACTGGGTAAAACAACATCCCGATACCCAGGTGTTATCGACCGATACAGGATACTCTCGCGACTACAGTCGAAATCCCTACCGGGGATACGAGCAATCCAGACAACTATACTTCGGTGTCAACCAACGCGCCCCAGACACATATCACCCCAAAGAGCAGGTAATCGGTCTCGAAATTGACGGCGTATACAAGGCATATCCGTTTGCCGAACTGGAAAAAAATAATCAATCTCAATTCAAGGACTCGATCAATGGTGTCTCTATCACAATCGATTGGGATAGTGAAAATCAATCTGTAGAGTTATTCGACAGCAGCGGCAAAAGAATAGCCGGAATTCAGGGTTTCTGGTTTGCCTGGTTTGCCTTCCATCCAGATACGCTGGTATTTAAGGCTAGTTAACCGTTTTAATAATTATCCAAATCCACAAACAAGTGGAGTTCAGGTGTGGCCACCTATTCTGAACCTGAATCTGATTTGTAATAGTGACTCGCTGTTCGCGGTTTAATATGCCAAAATCGTATCATTTCCTACTGTTTTATAAATTTGCTGTCCCGACGATATTTGTTTATTACAGGCCTGATCTTCAGTGTGTTTTCCGAACACATTTTGGCCGCCGATGACTGGGGCCTTTGTCGAGCCCCTACCTATCAGTTTACAGACAAACCAACCTCGATCCTCGATCCTGTCGAAATAGAATCTCAGTTTATGAGCCGTTCTGAAAACGGTTTAATAGAGTTCTCGGGGCAGGTTGAATTAAGTCGAACCGGGCAAAAAATCCGTGCCGACAATCTGTTAATCAACAATCTAAGCCAACAATTAGAAGCCAGTGGCCAGGTAATTTACGAAGACATGAATTATCGCCTGCAAATGGAAAGGTTAAACCTGGACCAGAAAGATCAAACGGCGATTTTTAGAGATGTCGAGTTCCAGTTAAACCTGAGCCACGCCAGCGGAACCGCCGAGGAAGTCGAAAAGATTGATGATGCGCGGACCCGCTATCAGAATATCCTGTACACCACCTGCGACCCTGAAGACCGGGACTGGCACCTGAAGGCATCCGAGTTGCTAATAGACGAAGAAAGCGGCATGGGTACCGCCCGGCACGCGACCATGTATTTCAAGAATGTGCCATTTTTCTATCTTCCCAAAATCAGTTTTCCGATCGATGATCGCAGAAAGACGGGTATCCTTACTCCAAAATATGGTTCTAGCGAGAACCTGGGAACTACCGTCGTGGTTCCCTTCTATTGGAACATTGCACCACAAACCGACGCCACTATTACCCCGGTCTGGTATAGAAAACGAGGCCTGCAATTAAACACTGAAAACCGTTACCTGTTTGAAAACCATGAAGGTCAGCTCGATTTGTCTTACCTGGATGATGATCAACTGGATAGCGAACGTTGGATGACGAAATGGCAGCATCGCGGCGATTTGGGTTCGGATATCAAAGCCAATATTCTGTTACAGGAAGTGTCGGATGATTTGTATTTCAATGATTTCAGCTTTTTTACAACCGAAGATAAAAACATCAAGAATCTCGAAAGACATATAACGCTTAGCCACAACAGCACTTCCTGGCAAAGTAATTTTATGTTGCAAAATTATCAAACACTAGATCCAACGCTTACCCCCGATCAACTCCCCTATGAGCGTCTGCCTAGGATCACTGTCAACAGTCAATTCCAGCCACTTGCGAATAACACGCAACTGGAGCTACGCAATGAACTGGTGCAATTCGATCGTGAAAGCACTGTCACAGGTAACCGGTTACATGTTGTTCCATCTGTTGCCTGGGCAAATACCAATAGCTGGTCCTTCTTCGAGCCTAAATTGCAGTATGCTTTAACCGAATATAAACTCGAAGATAACGAACCTGATCCCAACTCGATTAGCCGCTATATACCAACATTCAGCCTCGATAGCGGGCTAATTTTCGAGCGTCTGGCTAACGCCCAACGCGACTGGGTTCAAACCCTGGAGCCGCGCCTGTATTATTTATACACACCGTATCAGGATCAGGACGAAATACCCGTTTTTGACACAGCGAATTTATCTCAGACGTTGGTCAATTTTTTCGCTACCAACCGTTTCAGCGGTTCTGACCGGATTGGTGATGCCAACCAGTTTACCGTTGGCCTCGGTTCGAGAATGTATAGCCGGTTGAGTGGCCAGGAAATCATGGATTTCAATTTGGGACAAATTTATTACCTGCAAGACAGGCGTGTGAGCCTGAATGGTATCGTCGACGAAAGCTCCAAATCTGACGTAATAGCTGAATTCTCCCTCATCCCAAATCCGGGCTGGAGGGTGAATGCCAAGCTCGTGCACGGCCAGGAAGAAAGTATCTTTACCCAAAAGAACCTGTCAGTTAATTATGCCCGGCAAGGTATTGCGGCAAATTTTGAATACTTTTTCACCGATCAGGTACTGGAACAGGTGGCGCTATCAACGGCCCTTCCAGTGGGTAATCACTGGGCGTTAATAGCCAAGGTACATCAATCCCTGAAGTTTGAGGAACCGGTTCAAAATTTACTCGGAATGGCCTATGAATCCTGTTGCTGGGGTATTAAAATACTCGCTAGTGAAACCAATGATGCTAATTTCCTTGTCATCGATCGGGCAATTTATTTTGAAATAACCTTCAAAGGCTTAACTCGCGCCGGCCAGGACGTCGAGGGCAAACTAAAGAATTCTATTTCTGGCTACGAGCCGACCTTTTAGCCGAAAGCTAACCAAAACATTTGCAGCATAACCATGACTCGTTTATTGATATTTTTTCTGATCACAATCACCGGTATTCAACAGGCCAGTGCTGAACAAACACCGATCGATTCGATAATAGTAATTGTCGACGAAGACATAATTTCACAGCGTGAGCTGGACAAAAGGATTGAACTGATTCGACTCGATTTTGTACAAAATAATCGAAGATTGCCCGACCCAGACACTTTAAAGCGACAGGTTCTGGAGATAATGATTGTTGATTCAATACTACTTCAGGAGGCAAAAAACCGCGGCCTAAAAATCACCGATGGACAGCTTAACCAGATGATCCAGGGAGTCGCCAGTCAGAATGGTATGAACCTGACCGAATTTCGACAGACCCTGATTAACGAGGGAGTGGCCTATGAAGAATACCGCAACACCATGCGCAGAAAGCTAACAGTCGATACCCTGCAGCGCCAGTATACGTCCAGGGCCGTCACCCTGTCCAAGGCTGAAGTGGACGATTTCATCAACCGTACCGACAGTGATGAAATTGACTACGAATACCATTTGGCACATATCTTGATTGCACTGCCGGATGCGGCTTCACCAGAGCAGGTTAATGCAGCAGCGAGTATAGCTATCCAGATCCTCGAACGCCTTAACCAGGGAACAAAATTTGATCAACTCGCAAACGAATTTTCTTCCAATTCGAATGCCTTGCAGGGGGGTGATCTCGGGTGGCGCAATAAAGCTGGCATTCCAAGCCTGTTTTCCGAGGTTGTTGTAGATATGAAGCCAGGCGATTTTGTCGGCCCACTACGAAGCGCCAGCGGCTTTCATATTGTTTCGCTAGTCGATAAGCGCATTTTCCAACAACTACTGATATCGCAAGTACGGTCCAGGCACATATTGATAAAATCAAACGATCTGATTTCCGAACAAGAAGCCCGAAAACGCCTGGTCGACATTCGACAAAAGATTCTGTCCGGCGAAAATTTTGAGGAATTGGCACGGCTTTATTCAGTTGATTTTAACTCCGGTGCACTGGGCGGTGATATCGGCTGGATCAGCCCCGGTGGAACAGTTCCCGAGTACGAAGCAGTCACGAATGTATTGGAACCAGGCCAGATCAGCGAACCTTTTAAAACACAGTTCGGGTGGCATATTGTAGAAGTCACCGGCCGAAGAACAGTCGATGATACTGCCGAAAGTAAACGTAAAAAAATCGAAATTCAACTATTACAACAGAAGCAGCAGGAAGCCTTCGACATCTGGACGCAAAGACTTAGAGACGGGGCCTACGTAGTTTATCTCAATGCCGAAACCTGATCCTTGTATCGCCATTACCTCTGGTGAGCCGGCTGGGATTGGACCAGAAATTATTGCCGGCATTGATGCCGGGCAGTTTAGCGCAAGACTGGTAATTATCGGTGACCGGGAATTAATTGAATCTCGCGGTAGCACAGTTAATCCATCCCTGAAATATACCGACTACCAACCGGACCGTAAGCCTTTAGATTCGGGCTGCATCGAGGTATTACACCTGCCCCTGTCCGCGAACTGCGAGGCAGGAGTACTAAATAAAGCCAATGCGAGCTATGTTCTGAAAATGCTGACGCGCGCCTGCGAGGGATGCCTCAGGCAAGAATTTGATGCCATGGTTACCGCCCCGGTTCAGAAGGAAATCATTAACCGGGCAGGTATCAGGTTTAGTGGCCATACCGAGTTTCTGGCTGATTTGTGTGGCGCTGTGAAACCAGTCATGTTACTGGCCACTGACCAACTCCGGGTCGCACTGGTGACAACACATTTACCCCTGCGTCAGGTAGCGGATGCGATTAGCACTGAACTAATTATTCAAATAGCCGAAATCCTCGACCAGGACCTGAAATCAAGATTTTCCATAGAGCATCCACATATCAAAGTATGCGGTCTCAACCCCCATGCCGGAGAAAACGGATATCTTGGCAGCGAAGAAATCGAAATGATCTCTCCTGCGATTGCAATGCTTCAGGATAGTGGCCTCAATATTAGCGGTCCCTATCCGGCTGACACCGTGTTTACACCACGAGCTTTAAGTGATGCTGACGCTATCCTCGCAATGTATCACGACCAGGGCCTGCCCGTACTGAAGCACGCTGGCTTTCACAACGCGATCAATACCACACTCGGCTTGCCCATTATTCGAACCTCGGTAGATCATGGTACTGCCCTGGACCTTGCCGGTAGCTCCAAAGCGGATCCTGCCAGCCTTTTATGTGCTATTCGATCGGCCATATTCCAGTGCGCCTGTGTCAGGGAATATGCACCAGCCTCGTAAACGATTTGGTCAGCATTTCCTGCATGACAATAATATTATCGATAGGATTATTCGCGCTATCGATCCCCAGGAAAACGATCGCCTGCTCGAAATTGGCCCGGGCCGGGGTGCTTTAACTTTTCCACTGTTAGACAAATGCAAGCGCCTAACCGCAATTGAACTGGACCGAGATCTGCTACCGCTATTACGGCGACAGGCTGCGGAAGCTGGAGAACTAGAGGTTATTAACGCCGATATATTGAAATTTGATCTGGGAAGTTTAGGTGGTAGTAAGCCTTTGCGGGTAGTGGGTAACCTGCCCTACAACATATCCACACCGCTCATGTTTCATCTACTGGATTCAATTTCATTGATACAGGACATGCATTTTATGGTGCAAAAAGAAGTCGCACAGCGGATTGTTGCGAACCCCGGTAACCGTGACTATGGTCGACTTTCGGTGATGATTCAGTACTACTGCGAATGCCAGTACCTGTTTGACGTGGCTCCCGGAAGTTTCACACCACCTCCCAGGGTAGACTCCGCAGTTATCAGGATGACACCTCACTCTGAACCAGTTGCGAACATAGGCGATTTTCAGTTATTTTCGGAAATTGTGCAGACAGCATTCAGCCAGCGTCGGAAAACCATTGCTAATTCGTTGAAATCGATCGTAGCTACTGAGACTATTCAGACCGCTGGAATAGACAGTCGAAACCGAGCCGAAAACCTGAGCCTGCGAGACTATGCCAGTCTGACCCAGGCTGTTATAAAACTAAAACAGAATGACTAATTCACATATATTGCTGATATCAATGGTGACCCATGCGGGCTAAACCCAGGCTGTCCCTGGTCAGCGCTATGGACAGTAACCGACTGATCGGTAGAGCTAATGCCCTGCCCTGGCACCTGCCCGCGGATCTTGCTTTTTTCAAACGTACGACAATGGGCAAACCGATTATTATGGGCAGGAAGACCTATTCCTCGATCGGTAAGGCACTGCCAGGTCGACAGAATATCGTGATCACGGGCAATACCAGGTTTAATGCCCCGGGTTGTGATATCGCTTGCAGTATCGATCAGGCCTTGGCGCTAGCTGCAAGCGCGCCAGAGGTCATGTTAGTAGGGGGTGCGAGCCTCTACGAGCAAACCATAGATTCTGCTGATTCAATTTACCTGACGTTAATACACCACATTTTTTCTGGCGATACCTGGTTCCCTGAAATCAATACAAAACAATGGGTTAGGGTGTCTAAAGAAGATTTTGAAGCCGATGAGAAAAACCCTTACCGCTATTCTTTTATTAAATTTGACCGAGAAATACCTTAGAAAATAAACTACCCTTTATAGTTCCAGTAAAAAAAGAATCGCCTTATATGCCTGGTAATATCAAAAGAGAACTAAAGAAAATAGAAAGCCGTATCTATATCATTGGCAGGGAGGGTCACATTTACCTCAATGATCCTGCTGCAAGTAAGCGGCACGCGGAAATTCGAATCATGAATGGCGAAATTTACCTACGTGATCTTGATTCTACGAATGGTATTTATCTGGTTAAAAATCAAAAATTTATCCGTTTCTTGGAAGGTTATGTACAACTTAATCAAACCATAGTTCTGGGGAACAGTCAGTACACAATAAATGACTTATTGAAAATAGCCGGCGCATTCGCCGCTTGACCTGATAGATCAGAAATCCTTTCACCAGGTTCCTTTGAATTAAAACTTGATCTTATAACGCGAGTGCGACCACCAGGAGAATACCCAGAACCCAGCCCCAGACACTATTTGACGACTCTTCTTTTTCGAGTTTCGGTTGCTGTTGTAGCATAGTTGAATGGAACTGCGTGGTTTCCTCAGCAGTGAGTAATCCAGGGGGTGGCAGCTGATCTCCGAGTACGGCCAGCTCCTCATGTGTGGCCGTTCCATATTCTCCAGTCGCCAATAAAATCTGCTTTCCCGCGTCATTGGCAAGTGAAATTGCACCCTCAAGCACTACCGCATGCAGCCTGGCACCAGGATCATTTCTGTCCGCGGCCTGACTACAGTCATCTAGTTTGCAAATCTTGATCACGTATTCGGTGCCACGGATTCCAATAGTTGCCAGGCCGGTTTGAAGCTCGTAATTAGCGGATCCACTGGAACCGATTGCGCCAGATAATTTTCTTAAACCCCCTCTTATCAGATTGAGAATACTACTGCTATCCCGGCCCAGATCTGGAGTTATCACATACTCGCTAATTTTTATCACCGAATCTTCCTTCAGGTGAATTTCAGCGCCATCATCCATTGCGATAAAAACGGTTGCGTTAACCCCGGTGCTGATGCGATCACCCTCGTATATCGGTGAATTGGTTTCAAGTGCCCGGGGTTTTTCATCTTCACTCTTAACCGTGACTTCACCCTGTTGGCGTACAAGGTAACCCACTTTAGTCTGATTGTTGACCGCTGTTGCGCCAACTCGTTTGATATCAACCAGTTTTAGGCGTGCTCCTGCAACCAGTCTTTCCGAGTTCGGATGAAATGATGCCGGGTTCAGAACAATCAGTTTTTGTTTAATTACTGGCCATAAACTGATTTCAGTCGGATATACCTTGCGAATCACTTCATCTATCGACATGTTCGGATCTACATGCAATATGACTCGTGAAGAAGGTTCCAGCACCAGGTTGCCATCGGCAACAGGCGATTGGCTGAAAAAAGCGATAGAAATAATTAATACCGGCAGCAGAAATTTTCTGTTAATCATACTTCCTTGTCTTTTGATCGAGTTATTTCTTCGGCCATTTGCAATGCCTGACTGACAAAACGCGCGGTGACCCGTAAAATTGAAAGGTCATTTGCATTGAAGTCATCGGTGGAGCTACTATTTATGACTTCGATCGCACCATAGGTTTTTTCCTTACTAAACAAAGGCGCGCACATTAAAGCCTGGGTTTTAAAACCTACAACCTCGTCAATTTCCGCCGACCATCCCGCAGACTTTTGCACATCGGTTACCAGTTCTGCTTTCCGCGAGGTAACGACACGACCGACAACACCGGTATCTTTATCTATGCGGTGGTTGATTAGATGGTCCCTGGCATCTCCAATCACGTCGACAAATACCAGTTCCCCGGTTACCTCATCGATCAATATTAACGAACCATTTTCAGAGTCACAAGCGTGTAAGGCCAGCGCCAGGAACTCATTGATCAAGTTCTCGATGTCAATTTCGGTTGACATACCACGCATCGTATCGTCCATACGATCTAACGCACGAAAAGCCTGCTGATATCGAGTCAAGCGGTCACTTAATTGACGATTTCGAGTCTTGAGTAACTCGTTTTCACGTCTCAGCATTTGAATTATATCGCGACGGTTAAAACTCATTTAGTTACCGTACAGTTTTCTCAAGTATACCCATCATACTGCTGTCACCCGTCAACATTAACACCGAATGGTAAAATTTAAGCGATAAACGAGCCCGCTTATGAAATAAGTCACATTTATCTGTGATAAAGGCCTATTTCGACCCAGGTCGAGATTCACAGCCAATACTAAACCACTGAGGCTCAGGACTATCGATTCTCAGTGCAGTAAATTTACCCCCCCAGACACAACCACCATCCACCGCATAATGCTTTCCATAGGCACCAACCCCCAGGGTTGACCAGTGCCCAAAAGCGATCCGGATCGACTGATCGAGCCGACGATCCATTTCAAACCAGGGGATCAGGCCCTGCCCGGCATGCTGCTGCGGACTACCCTTGGCTTTGTATTCAAGACGGCCATCTGTAGTAAAAAAACGCATGCGTGTCAGAATATTAGTAATGCATCGCAAACGCTCGATGCCGGTTAAATCCTGTGACCAGCGATCCGGTACGTCACCATACATCTGCTCGAAAAACAACTTTCCATTATCCCTCTGCAGCGCTATTTCCAGTTCACTGGCATAGTTTAAAGTTTGCTGCAAATCCCATTCTGCATGTATACCCGCATGGACGAGCAAAAAGTTTAAGTCCCGGTCAAAGTGAACAAGTGGCCTCGACTGCAACCAGGCGATTAGTTCTTCGCAGTCTGGACTGCTCAAAATTGCCGATAATGAATCCGATTTTCTTAGTTTTTGTTGCCCATGAAAAATCGCGAGCAGGTGAAGATCGTGATTGCCCAGCACGGTGACCGCTGCATCTCCAAGCGAACGCACAAAAAGCAGGGTTCCCAGGGATTCGGGCCCGCGATTGACCAGATCCCCACAAAACCATAGCTGGTCGCGCACCTGGTCAAAACGAATTTTATCTAACAAGCGGCGTAGTTCAGAATAACAGCCCTGCACATCGCCTATGACATAAACTGCCATTATCCTGGAATATTCCTGTCAGGCCAGGCTTGCAGCGGCTAGTGAAGTACTCGTGGTGTGGATAAAACAAATTCCTCGACGGGTGCGTCAAACTTGGATCCATCATCCGCCTCCATCAGGTAACTGCCTTTCATAGTCCCAACCGAGGTTTCGAGCATGGTTCCCGAAGTATAGACAAATTGTTCACCCGGTTTAAGAACAGGCTGCTCTCCCACCACACCATTATTTTTGATTTTTTGTATTTTATGATTTGAATCGGTTATGACCCAATGGTGGGTCAATAACTGGGCCGTTTGTTTTTCCTGATTCTGTATCGTAATCGTATAAGCAAACACGAAATAGTTCTCATCGGGGTTGGACTGCTCCTCGATATAATGAGTTTCAACATCTACGGTAATATTATTTTGACGAGAATCGATCATAGCTGAAGTCTCTAATTGTTTAATATCCAAGGTAGCCGAAATTAAATCATTATCATTATATGGAGTATAGACTCAAACCGCGACCGCTGCCTTGATATGCTCATGGCACTGATAGTCTCGCAGTTCAAAATCTTCGTAGCAGAAGTCCAGTAAATCGTCTATCTCCGGATTCAATATCATTTTCGGCAGTGGATAAGGAGTCCGCGATAATTGCAGTCGAGCCTGCTGCAGATGGTTGCTATAAAGGTGGGCGTCACCGAGGGTATGGACAAAATCACCCGGAGCCATTCCAGTTGCTTTCGCCACCATCAAAACCAGCAAGGCATAGGATGCGATGTTAAACGGAACACCGAGAAAAATATCAGCACTACGCTGGTAGAGCTGGCAGGACAATTTTCCATCGGCCACGTAAAATTGAAAAAAGGCGTGGCAGGGCGGCAAAGCCATTTGATCGATTTCACCTACATTCCAGGCACTGATAATCATTCGACGTGAATCGGGCGTTGTGCGGATTTGTTCGATCAGCTGCTGGATCTGATCAATGCGACGCCCATCCGGGGCCGTCCATGACCGCCACTGCGCTCCATATACTGGACCGAGATCGCCATTTTCGTCAGCCCACTCGTCCCAGATTCGCACATTATTTTTTTTCAGATAGGCAATATTGGTATCACCCTGTAAAAACCAGAGAAGTTCGTGAATAATCGAATGTAGATGCAGTTTTTTTGTTGTTATTAACGGGAAACCCTCGTTTAAATCGAAACGCATCTGGTAACCGAAAACTGATCGTGTGCCGGTACCGGTACGATCCTGCTTTTCGATGCCGTTTTCCATCACGTGGCGCATCAATTCAAGATATTGCAACATTGCGATTTTTCCTTTGTGCATAAATAATAAATACTAAACCAAATAGTATCATCGGTACCGATAATACAATGCCCCGGGTAAGCCAGTCGGTATTCATCAGGTAACCGATATGCGCATCCGGCAATCGAATTAACTCGACCGCACACCTGGCCAGCCCGTACAGCAACAGGAAATATCCCGAAACCGTCATTACTGGCCTTGGTTTCGAAGATATCACCCACAAAATAGCAAAAAGCAAAAAGCCCTCCAGAAACATTTCGTATAGTTGCGTCGGATGGCGCGGACTGAGACATAAGGGCCCTGCATAATCGAGGTAGCGATCCGGCGGGAAGCGCTCACAGGACAGTTTCATTGCCCAGGGAACATTGCCAGGAGCGCCCCAGAGCTCGGCATTGATAAAATTTCCGATGCGACCTGCCGCCAGCCCCAGGGGTATAAATGGCGCGATGAAATCGGTTAGCTGGAAAAAGCTGCAACCTAATTTCCGGCGATACCATTCCATCGCAATCAGGACACCCAGGAATCCACCATGAAACGACATCCCGCCCTGCCAGATCTTGAACAGGTACAGTGGATTATCGACAAAACTTCCGAAGTTATAAAACAGGACTGAACCTACCCGGCCACCTATCACCACTCCCAGAGCACCATAGAAAACCAGGTCATCAATCTGTTCCGGGGGCACGATACTACCCGGCATACGAGCTCGTAGCCTGGCAAGCCACCAGGCACTGGCTATACCGATCAGGTAGGTGAGTCCGTACCAGTGGATACTGATGGGTCCGAGAGCAACTGCAACAGGGTCAATTTCAGGGTAATTAATCATAAAAGAGTGAATCTCAAATAGTATGGAAATTATGCCTGAACAGGACGCTATAATCTCCTCGATTTGTTCGGAAATATTACCATGGCCAATGCTCTTGCAAGGGAATCCAGCCCTTATCTCCTGCAACACGCGGAGAATCCGGTAGATTGGCAACCCTGGTCACAACAGGCGCTGGATCTTGCCAGAAAACTAAACAGGCCTATCTTACTCTCGATCGGATATTCCGCCTGTCACTGGTGCCATGTTATGGCGCACGAGTCATTTGAAAATACCGAAACAGCGGAATTGATGAATACACATTTCATTAATATCAAGGTAGATCGTGAAGAACGTCCCGACCTGGACAGGATATACCAGAGCGCCCACCAACTCATCACGCAGCGGCCAGGTGGCTGGCCACTGACGATGTTTCTATCTCCCGAGCATCAATTGCCCTTTTTCGGCGGCACTTATTTCCCTGATACTGCGCGCTACGGCATGATCAGCTTTCGCGATCTACTCGAAAGAATTGCCAGTGTATATCGCGATGAACCAGACAAAATCCAGCAACAAACGGAATCAATGCAACAGGCTATAAACGACCTGGCGGTACAGGCCCATAGCAATCAGGTCCAGGCAGATGTAGAGGCCCTGCAAATCTTCGACCAACAGTTACTGCATAACTATGACGATCAGTTTGGAGGATTTGGATCTGCACCCAAATTCCCTCAACCTGCCATGCTGGAACTGGCGATTCTGCGGGCCTTTTCCAGAACCGCGACCGACCCGCTATATAAAGCAATCGATTTCAGCCTTGAAAAGATTGCCATGGGTGGAATTCAGGACCATCTGGCCGGCGGTTTTTATCGCTATTCCGTCGACGAAAAATGGATGATTCCACATTTCGAAAAAATGCTGTACGACAATGGGCAATTACTTTACCTGTTTGCGCTGATGTTTCGCCTGACAAAAAAATCCATTTATCAAACCGCGGTAGAAGGCATCTACGCCTGGCTTGGCAACGAGATGCTTTCAGAAACGGGTAGTTTCTTTGCTGCACTCGACGCCGACTCGGAAGGCGTCGAAGGCAAGTTTTATGTATGGACCCCGGAGCAGGTGGAAGTCTTGCTGGATTCCCGGGTTTATCCGCCCTTCGCCTATAAATACGGTCTCGACGGGCCAGCAAATTTCGAACAACAATGGCATTTGCATGCCTACCATGAAAACAGGGCCGTTGCCGAGGCTTTTAATATCAACCCGGACGATATTGACTCACTCCTAATTGAAGCTCATCAACAATTGCTAGAACAGCGAAATCAGCGTATCAGACCGGGTCTCGACAATAAAATACTCACTGCCTGGAATGCCCTTGCAATACAGGGCCTCGCATTTAGTGCCAGAATATTTCTCAGGCCCGAGTATTACGAAACAGCGCGGCAATGCCTTTTGACCCTGCGCAATGAGTGCTGGTACAACAACCGCCTGCTCGCGATTAGCCAGGTTTCGGGAAAACTGTTACCAGCATACCTCGATGATTACGCTCACCTGCTCAAGGCGATCATCGATTGCCTACAATATCGATGGCATTCAGAGGATCTGGATTTTGCGATCATCCTCGCCGATCAACTATTAGAGTTGTTCGAAGATACCGAGCATGGCGGCTTTTATTTCACCGCCAGTGATCACGAAAACCTGATCGAACGACCTAAATCTTGGCAGGATGAGGCCATGCCCTGCGGAAACGCGACGGCGTCACTGGCGATTTATAGACTGGGAATGTTACTGGGCAATCAGCGTTATGTTCATGCCGCGGAAAAAGCATTGCAATCGGTGGCGAATAACCTGAACCAGAATCCGCTACATGCCGTCGGCTTTCTCAAGTTACTGGAAGTAATTGATAAACTGCCCTGCACTATAGTGGTTCGAGGCGAGGCAGCCGAACTGGAGCAGTGGCAGGAAATCCTGAATTTTGAACTAAAACCCGGCCAACAGGCCTTCTTTATTCCGGTGGATGCGAAAGCTTTGCCCGATGCAATCAAACAGAAGAAACCAGGTAATAAAACAATGGCCTGGGTTTGTCACGGATTTACCTGCCAGCCCCCGGTTAACAACCTGGATGAGTTACTTGGTTCACTGAAGTAATCAGGCGTGATCTAGCAAGACCAGAGCCCAGACAACTACCATAAGACCAATAGAAATCGCTACTGCTGCGGAACCCATGTCCTTGGACCTGCCAGAAAGCTCGTGCTGTTCGTCGCCGATGCGATCGACCACCGCCTCAATCGCGGAATTGAGCATTTCGACCAGGAGCAACAAGATAACGCTTCCTGTCAACAGGGCCTTCTCGACGCCGGTCTGTCCTAACCAGAAACCCAGTGGGATCAACACAATGCTCAACCATAGTTCCTGCCTGAATGCCTCTTCGTGCCGAAAGGCGGCCCGCAGGCCCTGCCAGGAGTACTGGCTCGCCTTGACTAGCCGGGCGAAACCTTTATTGCCGCTATATGCCATGTTTGATTTCAAGCTTGAGCAGCATGATGTGCTCCGCTGATTCCTACTGGCGGCAATCTAAACCGGGCAACTATCCATTATTCCTCGCCATCAATCGAATCGCTGTAAGAGTCAGCATCGAGCAGGTCATTAACCTCACCCGCGTCTTCCATTTTCACACGGTACATCCAGCCATCACCGTAGGGGTCGTCGTTGATGCGTTCGGGGGAATCCTCCAGTTCTTCATTAACCTCAATGATTTCACCCGACACGG
>JBGUEB010000007.1:0-3093 GCA_041821565.1 Gammaproteobacteria bacterium
GTTCGTCGTTAGGCAGGTTTTCGAGTCTGCGATTTAAAATACCCTCACGCTCCAGATGACGCATGAAGCGGGCGTGCTGGTGCATATTAGCGTTGGCATGTTGCACGATGCTGTCGAGAATTTGAGTCTGTCGATAATTATTGATAAGACAATGCGCGGCGACCTCGTCGGTCATCTCGGTGAGCAGGTTGTTGCGGTCCTTCTGGCTCAGTCGCCCCGATTTTACCAGCCCTGACAGCAGAATCTTGATATTAACTTCGTTATCCGAGCAGTCGACACCAGCCGAGTTGTCAATCGAGTCAGTGTAGATCAAGCCACCATTTTGGGCATACTCGATTCGGCCTCGCTGTGTCAGGCCCAGGTTGCCACCTTCGGCGATTGCCTTCGCCCGCAGTTGCCGCCCATTAATTCGGATATCGTCATTGGCCTTGTCCGAAACCGCCGTATTGGTTTCGCCGCTCGCTTTAACATAGGTGCCAATACCGCCATTCCAGATCAGATCAACCTTCGCTTTGAGGATATAATTGATCAGTTCGTTCGGGGTTAGATGGTCCTCTTTACAATCGATTAACTGCTGTACCTCGGGGCTCAGGTCAATACGTTTGGCCTTGCGTAAAAATACGCCGCCGCCCTTGCTGATCAATGGCTTTGAATAGTCGTTCCAGGTTGAGCGCGCCAATCCAAACAGCCGCTGGCGCTCGGCGTAGCTGTTTTTAATGTTGGGGTTGGGGTCGAGGAATATATGCATATGGTTAAATGCCGCAACCAACTGAATACAGGGTGATAACAACATGCCGTTACCAAATACATCACCGGCCATATCGCCGATTCCTACCACGCTGAAAGGTTCTTTCTGGATGTCTTTTCCGATGCCGCGAAAATGTCTTTTCACCGATTCCCAGGCACCACGCGCGGTTATTCCCATTTTCTTGTGATCGTAACCCTGCGAGCCCCCCGAGGCGAAGGCATCGTCGAGCCAGAAATCATGCTTCTCGGCAATCGCATTGGCGACATCTGAAAATGCCGCGGTTCCCTTGTCTGCAGCTACTACCAGGTAGGGGTCGCTGCTATCGTATATGCGGGTGCTTTTGGGGTGATAAATCTCAAGGTTCACCAGGTTATCAGTCAGTTCGAGCAGGGCATTGATGTAAAGTGAATAGCAGGCCTGTACTTCTGCGTAAATCTCGGATGCGGGTAACTGTGAAATTTGCTTGGTGATAAAACCACCCTTGGATCCGGCGGGAACTATAACCGCGTTTTTAACCATTTGCGCTTTCATCAGTCCCAGCACTTCGGTGCGATAGTCTTCCTTGCGGTCCGACCAGCGAATACCGCCGCGCGCGACTGGTCCGCCGCGTAAGTGAATGCCTTCGAACCGAGGGGAATAGACGAATATTTCGAAACGAGGGTTAGGTTTTGGCAATCCCTGGATCTGGCTGGAATCGAGCTTGAAGCTGATGCAGGCGCCTTTGTCGGTTAAATGTTGAAAGTAATTGGTTCGAAGTGTCGACTGGATCAAATTGACGATTCGTTTATATATTAGGTCATGATCGAGTGACTCGATGTTGAGCAACTTTTCATTGATGGTATTTATTATATTATTGTGGGAATCCAGGTCTGTTTCTTGCGGGTTGAACTTGTGCAAAAAACACTTTACCAGCAACAAAGTAATATCTGGATAGGAATTCAATGCTTCGATCATGTAGGCGCGGCTGTGAGGAAATCGCATCTGGTTCAGATAAACGGTATAGGCACGAATAATCTGAATGTTTCTGGCCTTGATGCAGGCGCTAAACAACAGACGGTTGAAATCATCGTTTTCGCTATGCTGATTCCAGATGCTTTCAAACATTTCACTGAAATAGCGCGGTATTTTTTCGCGATCGATATTGCAAATAGTCTCACCGTCATCGAGCGTGAAATGTTGAATCCAGTATAGTTTCTTGCCTAACCTGATTTTATAGGGTCGAGCAATCAAAACTTCCAGACCCATCGATTCGAATATCGGCATCGATTGTGACAATGGAATTGAATCCTTCAGGGTATAAAGTTTTATGGAATAGCGCTCGCCATCTTTTTGCACTGTGACCAGCCGGGCTTTAACCCGATTATTATTTCCCACCGTGGCCAGTATTTCCAGATCGTAAAGTGCATCGCTGACGGCAAAATCATCCTGGTAATTGACCGAGAAGGTTTCGTCGCTGACTTTGAGTTTTTGCACCGAAGCCAGTTCGCTGATGCCCTTTTCAAGCTGTTTATACCATTTGGTTTTCATAGTACTGTTATATCCGTTTTAGATCGGCATCTGAACCGACCCATTATTGGCTAAATTTTTTTATCTCTGCTCGAACCCGGCTCTGCTCGAACCGGTGATTGCCTTTTGGCCTGGATCACTGCGAACCAGTCTAGTAAAAGTCACTATACCCCAATAGAACCAGACATTATTTTTTAATTATCCAGTTTCCCACGGATCAAAGTAAAGCGACTTTGCTCACCATACTTGCATTATATATCTGACGCCTTCGTGCAAGTGTTAATGGATATATCTAGTAATTACCAATAAAATTAAACGACACCGGTTTAGTTTTGGGTCATACAATGAAAACTTCAATTCCCCAGTTATGCAGCGATGAGATTCGCGACAGAATCCGAATCTACTATCTGGCTTCCGAATCACGGGTTGTTGACGAGCTGATCAAGGACGCTAATTTGTCCCTGACTGAGCGACAGGCCATTAGTTTTGAAGCCGCCGAGTTGATTACGAAAGTCAGACGTTCCAGCAAACCGAGCATGATGGAGAATTTTTTAGCCGAATACGGGTTGTCGACGAGTGAAGGTGTGGCGCTCATGTGCCTTGCCGAGGCCCTGTTACGGGTACCGGATGCACAAACAATCGACGAACTCATCGAGGACAAAATATCGCATGGTAGTTGGGGCAAGCACCTCGGACATTCGGATTCTTCTCTGGTTAACGCCTCGACCTGGGCACTGTTATTGACCGGAAAGGTAGTCGCCGCCGATGATGAAAAAGGCCTGCGCATGACCCTGCAGGGCCTGGTCAAGCGCATGGGCGAACCCCTGATACGCACCGCC
>JBGUEB010000007.1:3103-30410 GCA_041821565.1 Gammaproteobacteria bacterium
GCTCAGGCAATGAAGGAACTGGGGCGACACTTTGTACTCGGAACTACTATTGGAAAGGCGAGTAATCGGGCCAGGGACCTGGAGGCACGGGGCTATACCTATTCCTATGACATGCTCGGTGAGGCTGCCCGCACCGAAGCCGACGCGCGTCGCTACCACCTGTCTTATTCGGATGCTATTACGGCACTGGCGCCCGCCTGTAGTCATACGGATATCAGGCACAACCCGGGCATATCGGTGAAATTGTCGGCTTTACACGCGCGTTATGAAATCAGCCAATACGATCGCGTGATGAGCGAGCTGGTGGGGCGAGTCAGTTCCCTGGCGATCCTCGCGCGATCGGCTAACATGGGTTTTAACATCGACGCCGAGGAAGCTGACCGACTCGATATTTCCCTCGATGTGATCGAGACCGTGCTCAGTAATCCCGCATTAAAGGGCTGGGATGGCTTTGGCGTGGTGGTCCAGGCCTTCGGACGACGGGCGACTCATGTGCTCGACTGGTTATATGCTCTCGCACAACGTCTTGACTGCAAGATCATGGTGCGACTGGTCAAAGGTGCCTACTGGGATACTGAAATCAAGCGTGGCCAGGTGCTGGGGCTGGAAGACTACCCGGTGTTTACGCGCAAAGTGAGTACCGATGTTTGCTACCTCGCCTGTGCAAAGAAATTGCTCGGTATGACGGACCGGATTTATCCACAATTCGCTACCCATAACGCACATTCGGTGGCCGCGGTATTGCAACTGGCACAAGGAGAAGACAATTTTGAATTCCAGCGCCTGCATGGCATGGGTGAGTCATTGTATGATTCCGTACTGCGCGATCAAAAATGCAGATGCCGTATCTATGCGCCAGTCGGTAAACACCAGGACCTGTTGGCCTACCTGGTGCGTCGGTTGCTGGAAAATGGTGCCAACAGTTCATTTGTGAATCAAATCGTCGATACCAGTTTCACGCCGGAAGATATTGCCCGAGATCCATTCGAACAGGTAACTGAATTGGGCAAAGACATTGCTAATCCGAGTATTGCCCTGCCTGGAAATATTTATGGAGAACAGAGACGAAATTCGAAGGGCTGGGACATCACCGATATTGTGCAAATTAAGCAAATTCAACAAAAACGAGAAATCTGGCGAAACACTACCTGGCGGGCAGGTCCAATGCTGGCCGCAAGCGCGAGCGACGGCGATACCATCGAAGTGTTTAACCCGGCAAACAAGGCTGATCTGGTGGGTCATGTGCGGCAGGCGAACATGGCGGATGTTGAGTCGGCGATTCAGCAGGCCAGCGATGAATTCAGCAACTGGGCCAAAACACCGGTGCAAATTCGTGCTGCCTGTCTCCGACGACTGGCAAACCTGTATGAATCAAATGCCGAGGAGTTATTTGCGCTCGCTGCGCGTGAAGCAGGTAAGAACTGGCTTGATGCCGTCGGTGAGATTCGCGAGGCGGTAGACTTCGCGCTCTATTATGCCAACGAGGCTGAGCGCGTCGATAATATTGGTGAGGCCAGGGGAGTTATCGTATGTATATCGCCATGGAATTTCCCGTTGGCAATTTTTACCGGCCAAATACTCGCCGCGCTTGCTGCCGGTAATTGCGTGATTGCGAAACCGGCGGAGCAAACCAGCCTGATCGCTGCGCGCGCGCTGGAGTTAATGCACGAGGCCGGAATACCAGAATCAGTGATTCAACTATTACCCGGAGCTGGCGCAAGCGTTGGTGCCGCACTCACTTCTGATCCGCGCATAGCCGGGGTTTGTTTCACCGGCTCGACCATTACCGCGCAGCACATCAATCGTAACATGGCGAAGCATCTGGCCGCCGATGCGCCACTCATCGCGGAAACCGGTGGTTTGAATGCGATGATTGTCGATTCATCGGCACTCCCCGAACAGGTGGTGCGTGATGTCCTCGCTTCATCGTTTCAAAGCGCCGGTCAGCGATGTTCAGCCTTGCGCATGTTATATGTGCAAAAAGATGTAGCCGACAAGTTACTCGAAATGTTATTCGGCGCAATGGATGAACTGCGCGTGGGCGATCCCTGGTTGCTATCGACTGATGTAGGGCCGGTTATCGATGCTGCCGCCAAAAACAAGATTGACAACCATTGCAATGCAATGGCAGAGAAGGGCAATCTGCTCAAGCAGGTGGCAATTCCCGAGCAGGGATTGTTTGTCGCACCAACAGTAATTCGGTTGAGCGGTATCGAAGAACTCGAAGAAGAAATATTTGGCCCGGTACTGCATGTTGCAAGCTTCGAAGCCGATGAAATTGACCAGGTAGTGGATGCCATCAACGCCAGGGGTTTTGGCCTGACCTTTGGTATCCACACCCGTATAGACAGCAGGGTCGAACAAATCGTTAACCGAATCAATACCGGTAATATTTACGTAAATCGCAACCAGATTGGCGCAGTTGTCGGCTCACAACCTTTTGGTGGGGAGGGTTTGTCCGGTACAGGACCCAAGGCCGGGGGTCCGGCTTACGTACAAAGGTTTCGAAAAACCCAGGCGCGGTCACTGGAAACTAGATCATCGGTCGAAATTGATAGCCAACAGCTACAGAACCTGGTTGCCGATTTAAGCAAACCGAAAACTTTACAAAACCGTGAAGAAGCGATTAAACAGGTAATAGATACGCTGGGTCTCGATCTGAAACTCGAGTATGCCACTGAGGCCCACGATATGCCGGGTCCCACCGGTGAAACCAATCGCTTGTCGGTGCATCCGCGCGGCTTGTTGCTTTGCCTGGGCCCGACCGCGGAGATCGCTTTGAATCAGGCTATATTCGCGCTGGCTATGGGAAACCGGGCGGTAATCATTGCAGACGGTATCAAGGCCGCGCTGGCAGAATTCAAGAAAGCCGGCCTGCCGGTAACTGGTGTCGAAGGCTGCTTAAAGCCTCTGGCACTTGGTCAGGTAAGCGGGCTTGATGGGGTAATGACGCAGGCTGATTCGCACACTAAACGTGACTACCGGCAAGCGCTTGCCGGCAGGGAAGGGATGTTAATCCCGCTGATTACCGAGACCAATGCTGCCGAGCGGCTTATTATAGAACGCCATCTATGTATCGATACCACTGCAGCGGGCGGCAATGCGAGCTTGATTGCGACTGGAGGTTAGTGAACCACCCTCCGAGGTGAATCAATTCAGGAAACCACCCGGTAAAATTCCGTGTGGTGACAATGAGGGCAGGGCGGGATGTGGCTGGTTTTGGTCATATGTATTGTTTGTACACAGTTTTTGCAGCACAGGGTTCCGGCATTGCATATCTCACCGGTATGATAAAAGTCGGCTGGTCTGACTTCGTTGTCGCTCTCGAAAGAGCGAAACTCGAGCCATGTTTTGTCGGCGACACGCGCTATTAATTCGATAAATTTATCTTCCACCAGGGTCAGATCGAAACTAAGCCAGTCCTTTAGCTCCTTGCCCTGTTGATTGAGTGTTTTGTTTGCACTTTCGATATCGCGCTTTAATGCTTTGCCCAGACGTTCGGATTCTTTTTTGGTTAATTTGAACAGGTCCGCTGTAATCCTTTGTGCATTCTGAACCATTTCGTCGATGGTTGGAGAGACTGCTTCGTCGGCTACATGAATGCTGTGGCTAACATTTTCAACCATATGGTCGAAAGCCTTTACTAGTTTTTCACGGTCAGATTTTATATCCATGGGGTATTAATAGCTTATTTGTTGTTTGAACTCAATATACCATAGTGATATGTTCACTTGTTACTGCTGTTGTCATTGCCAGTGGCCTGCCAACCTCGAAATAATACCCTGTACATTTAATGGAAACCACCCTCATCAACGATTCCGGGAATAATATTTTACGATGGTGGTCTCGACTCCAGGTGTTGCCCGCGGGGGCGACGCTGTTCAGTCTATTCCTGGGCTGGTATGCGCCCTATAGCGGCACCATCAGGGCGCGGATCGAAGCGCTGGAACCGGGGTTTGCGCGCGTTGTTTTACGGGATCGACGCGCGGTTCGAAATCATTTGAAATCCATTCACGCTATTGCACTACTTAATCTTGGGGAGATAGCAACTGGTCTTGCGGTGTTATCCACCTTACCCGGGAATATGCGCGGTATCGTGCTTGGTTTGAATGCTGAATACCTGAAAAAGGCCCGTGGCAGGCTAAGCGCGAGTGCAAAATTCGAATTACCGGCTGAGATTGACGACAATTTTCCATGTCAGGCAAGCACCGATATAGTCGATGAATCCGGAGATGTGGTCGCGATAATTCGCGCCGACTGGTTGATAGGATATAAAAAACAGACATGAGCGAAATTCAGTTACCGACCGCGGCCCAGACCTTTACCCAGGCACTGGGCATTCGTTATCCAATAATTGGCGGTCCGATGTACCCCTGTAGTAACCCGGAGCTAGTTGCCGCTGTTTCGGCTGCGGGTGGCATCGGCGTAATGCAACCGATATCGTTGACATATGTGCACGGCCACGACTTCCGAGAGGGTATTCGCTTGATGCGAGAGCTGACCGATAAACCGATCGGCATGAATGCACTAATCGAAAAATCATCGAAAAAATACGCGCAGCGCATGTCGGAATGGATCGATATTGCGCTCGAAGAGAATATTCGATTTTTTGTCACCTCGCTGGGCAAGCCGGACTGGGTGGCGAAACGGGTGCACGCCGTTGGCGGCCTGGTTTATCACGATGTCACCGAGTTGAAATGGGCAAAAATTGGTATCGACAATGGCGCCGACGGGTTGATTTGCGTGAATAATCGCGCTGGAGGCCACGCAGGACCGAGAGCTGCCCAGCAATTATATGATGAGTTGAAAATCCTTGAAGTGCCAATGGTGTGTGCCGGCGGTATTGGTGATGCGCAGGGATTTCGCGAGGCGATGGATATAGGATATGCAGGTTGCCAGTTAGGTACTCGATTTATTGCCAGCCGGGAGTGTCGCGCGAGCAGTGTCTATAAACAGGCGATACTCGACGCCGGCGAGTCTGATATCGTCCTGTCGGAAAGAATTACCGGTATTCCGGTTTCGGTGATTAATACCGATTTTATCAGGCGCTCAGGATTGAAGGCGGGATGGTTCGCCAAATGGATGTTGTCCGGCAACAAAACCAAGCACTGGATGCGAACTATCTATGCACTGAAGTCGATATGGCAATTGAAAAAGTCCTCGCTCGATGAAAGCGGCAAGCGAGATTTCTGGCAGGCAGGCAAAAGTGTCGCTGCAATCGATTCGATAGATAGCTGTGACAGTATTATGCAGCATTTAATTGATCAGAGGCTTCTAAAGAAGCCTGGAGAGTCATAATGGCCACATTAATTTACGTCCATGATCCAATGTGTAGCTGGTGCTGGGGATTTACCCATGTCTATGATCAATTAATCGAACGTTTGCCGGCTGAGGTCGAGATACATCGGCTTGTGGGAGGGCTGGCCCCCGATTCGGATGCGCCTATGCCGGAACCGATGCGGCAAATGTTACAGCAAACCTGGGCACGTATAGAACAGATGATACCCTCTAAAAAATTCAATTTTGATTTCTGGAGTCAATGTGAACCCAGGCGTTCGACCTACCCGGCCTGTCGGGCGGTAATTGCGGCACGCGCACAGGGTGAGCAATATGATTTGATTATGACCCGGCAGATACAACAGGCTTACTACCAGCAAGCCAGAAATCCTTCGGATAATGACACCTTGATCGAACTGTCGTCCGAAATAGGACTCGATACGGAGCAATTTGCGAGTGACCTGGAGAATCCCGGTACACAGCAATCATTGCTCGTCGAAATCAACCAGGCACGATCGATCGGCATCGACAGTTTTCCGAGTTTGATGCTGAAGCAGGGCGGTCAGTACTATCGTATCTTGTCTAATTATACCGACGTCGAACCCATCCTCGATCAAATCAATGACTGTATAACATGACAAGCCAAAGGTACCGCCATGCCGCCCATCGTCATACCGGGCATGACGGGCACGGACCGGAGGCTGGGATGATGTGACCCAGTATCAATGCCTTTATAACTGGGCAGGGTTAAGCAGGGGTGCTGGCGTAGGGTAATTCGGCCGGCGTCAGCTCTACCTGTGGCTGGTCTAACAGGCATAGCTCATTGTTAGCCGCCTTTTTGATCTGGGCGACATACAGGCAATGACATAAACCCTCGTTGTCGGATACGGCATCGACGACCTTGCCACTGCCATCGGCAGATTCGGCGCCTTTGGCGCTAATCTCGTCGCCCGGTGCCGGACATTGGTCCGTCTCTAATGTGGTAAGAAACATGCGCCGCTTTAATTTCCCCAGGTAATGCATGCGCGCGACGATTTCCTGTCCCGGGTAACAGCCTTTCTTGAAGCTGACACCATCGAGTAAATCCAGGTTCGACATCTGTAACACAAATTCTTCCGAGGTTTGTGGATAGATTACCGGCATTCCTGCCCTGATTTCGGACAGTCGCCAGGCGTCAAAGCTGGCTATCGCCAAATCCTGGCTAAACTCTTCCCAGAGAGATTTTGCCTCATCGAAAGACAGGCATAACACCAGATATCGATTCTCATTGTTAATGCCGTTGAATTGCAATGAAATAACAGTCTCTCCCTGTAACACCTGGCCTGCCTGCCGAGCCAGTAAGGGGTGTTGGGTCACATTGTTATTATCGGTTTGAAGCACAATTCGCGCGAAATGATCCGATGCATTGGCCAAATTTACCTTTGCCTGAATGACAAACATCTGTAAACGTTGCAATAACGACTCGACCAGGCTAAGCGGAGTGATTAACAAATATCCATTTGATATATGAACAATTTGAAAAATTGCGAGTAAGCGCCCCTTCGGAGTCGAATAAGAACTGAGTTGGAACCTGGACTCGTCGATATGGCCAATATCGTTGCTAAACTGGTTTTGTAAAAAACTCTCGGCATCCTCGCCGGTCACTAGTATCAGGCCTAACTCACTGGCGTCGCAAATGAAATTGCTGGTCTTCATCGCGGTTGCCTGGGTCTCAACAAATGTCTGCCATTCTTTCATGTAAGCTTACTCGCCTGTTGCTGGATGGCCCAGTCGATATGTTCCTGAATAAACCGGTTATGCTTTGCATAGTCCGATTGAAGAGTGCTTATTATATATGGATCATGATCGGCGTTTCCAAGCGCAATAACAACATTTCGCAGCCAGCTCTGGTATCCAATGCGTCGAATCGCTGAACCCTGCATTTTTAACTCGAAATCTTCACGGGTCCAGGCGTAGCATTCGAGCAGAGAAATGTGATCGAGTCCATGTCGCGGCTCAAAGTCAGATTCCTGGGTTAACTTCGCAAAGCGGTTCCAGGGGCAAAATAACTGACAATCGTCACAGCCGTATATGCGGTTGCCGATGGCCGCGCGAAATTCAACCGGTATTGCCGATTTGTGCTCTATAGTCAGATAAGAAATACAGCGTCTCGCATCGACAACATAGGGCGCCACGATCGCCTTTGTAGGGCAGACATCGATGCAGGCCGTACATCGACCACAGTGGTTTTCGACTGGCTGGTCGATATCCAGCTTCAGGTCGGTATAAATTTCTCCCAGGAAAAACCAGGAACCATGATCACGATGCAGAATATTACTGTGTTTGCCCTGCCATCCTATGCCGGCCTTTGCAGCAAGTGCCTTTTCCAGTACCGGGGCGCTGTCGGTAAAGACCCGATAACCCATATCGTTCACCAGTTCAGAAATTTGAGTGGCAAAGCGTTGCAGGCGTTTGCGCATTAACTTGTGATAGTCTCGCCCCAGTGCATAGCGTGAAACGTAGGCCAGTTCACTCTGATCGATCAGGTCGATTGGCCAACTACCTTCGTCGATCAGGTAGTCGAGACGGACACATATGACGGACAGTGTATCGGGTACCATTAATTCCGGATTAAGTCTCTTTTCAAGGTTGCGAGCCATATATGACATTTCGCCGTGATAGTTTTGATCAATCCAGTCCACGTAGTGGGCGTGATGCGCATCCAGCCGGGTATCGGTAATACCCACTTGCTGAAATCCGAGATCAAGCCCGATGCGCTTGATCTGCTGGCTTAACACAGGCTGGGAAGGCTTTTTCATCGTGTTCGATCTACAGGAATCATAGTGGATGAATTTGCCCGGCTAAAAAACCGGGGTTGCCGGGTGCATATTTCAAAACGATCAGTACAATATCGTACTTTTGCCGAAACCTGAAATGTCTATCTATATTGCACTCGCCCTTGCAGGCGCTGTTGGCGCTATAAGTCGGTACTGGGTGTTGAGAACGGCCTATTCCTGGCTCGGTGACAATTTCCCCTATGGCACATTAATGGTGAATGTCAGTGGTTCGCTGATGATGGGTTTTCTAACAGTACTGCTGGTTCATCGTTTTAATGTTAGCCAGGAGATTCGCCTTGCTATACTGGTTGGATTTCTTGGCTCGTTTACCACATTCTCAGCCTTTTCAATGGATACTGTCCACTGGATCGAGAATGGTGCAGTCCTTAAAGCGCTTGTCTATGTCTTACTGAGTGTAGTTGCCTGTGTGATCGGTGCCTGGGGTGGACTGATTTTTGCGAGACATATATTTTTGAGATAAATATCTGGTCATCTCAAGTCTTGTCGCCAACTCAAATACCGCCTTAATGGAGTATTAATGTTAGATCCCAAACTCTTACGTAGTGATCTTGATAGTGTTGCTGAGAAACTGCGCGTTAAGAACTATGTTCTTGATAAGCAGTTATTCAATCAACTCGAAGATCAACGTAAATCATTGCAAGTTAGCACTCAGCAATTGCAAAGCGAAAGAAACAGTAAATCTAAAGCCATTGGCAAGGCAAAGGCGCAGGGCGAGGATGTCCAGGATTTACTGGATGAAGTAGCCAGCTTGGGTGACAGCCTCAAGCAGGCAGAAAATCAGCTTGGCGAGTTGCAGACCCAACTCGATGATTTGCTGCTGGTGATGCCAAATATTCCGGATGAATCAGTTCCTGCCGGGGATTCCGAAGAAGATAACATCGAGGTGTCAAGCTGGGGTGAAATACCAGAATTTGACTTCGAAATTAAAGATCACATCGATCTCGGTGCGGCTTTGAAGGGGATGGATTTCGAACGTGCGGCGAAACTTTCCGGGGCAAGGTTCGTCACTATGACCGGGCCCCTGGCCACCCTGCACCGGGCCTTGATACAGTTCATGCTCAATCAACACAGTCTGCAGCATGGCTATACCGAGGCTTATGCACCCTACCTGGTAAACGAAGCGACATTGACAGGTACCGGTCAGCTACCCAAGTTCAAGGAAGACCTGTTCCATCTCGATTCCGAAGATAACAACCTTTATATGATCCCAACTGCCGAAGTACCTATCACCAATTTCGTCGCTGATACGATCCTGGAGGCTAAGGACCTTCCCCTGAAATATGTCTCGCATACCCCCTGTTTTCGTTCAGAAGCAGGGTCCTATGGGCGCGATGTCCGTGGTCTGATGCGTCAGCACCAGTTTGAGAAGGTTGAGCTTGTGCAAATTGTCAAACCTGAAGAATCGATGCAGACACTCGAACAGCTTACCGGTCACGCGGAAGCAATATTGCAACTGCTCAATCTGCCTTATCGAAAAGTGCTGCTCTGCGGTGGCGACCTCGGTTTTGCTTCAGCCAAAACCTATGATCTGGAAGTTTGGGTACCCGGTCAAAATGCCTATCGTGAAATATCCTCCTGCAGTAATATGCTCGATTTTCAGGCCAGGCGCATGAAAGCACGTTGGCGTAATCCACAGACCGGCAAACCGGAACTGGTACATACTTTGAATGGTTCGGGTCTTGCCGTGGGCAGGACCCTGTTGGCAGTTATGGAAAACTACCAGCAGGAGGATGGCAGTATACGTATACCCGCCGTGTTGCAGCATTTTATGCATGGAATCTCCGAAATTCGTGCCTAATATTAACCCGACGACTAAGTATGTCGCATTCAGCCAACGCGTGTCTGTTCACAGCAAGGCATCAGAGCGCCGCTTTAGTCATTCTAAAGCAAGTTCTGATAACGCAGTCTGTGGGCAGACACACGTTGGCCTTACTTATTAAATTCAAATAGATAGGGGCTCCAAGAAAGCGCCAGCCCGTCGTTGCAGCTCTTGTCAATGGAACAACCATTACCTGCGAGCTGCGCCTTGATCTGACGCTTTCTTGAAGCCCTGAATACGACATACTTAGTCGTCGGGTTAATACTATACTAACCTTAGTATTAACGAGTAAGCCGGTGATATATGAAACTGATCTTAATGCTGTCGGGGGCTGCTCTGGTCATCGCTGCGGTGCTTTCTTTTACCATTCTCAAGGGTGAGGATGGAAAGACGCTTCTCAGTTTTTCAAATTTTAAGATACCAGAAATCGACCTGGCGGATTTTTCTTTAATGAACTTGCCGGAAAATTGGTGGACAACAAGTTCAGAATTATCCAGGGCCGAAATTACTATTTACCAATGGACTGATATTGAAGGTAATCTGCAATTTAGCAATAGCCCACCACCCGAAGGTATCGAGTATACGGTAAAGAAATATAACCCAAATGAAAACGTGATTCCGGCGGTGAGTACCGATTCGAGTGATGCCGGGAAATTGTTAAACAAATCCAGCCAATAAGGTAGTTTCGGCGGTATATTTTCGCCCGGGGTTATTGAAAAGCTGTTCAAAGACGCGAATAATGTCGATCAACCACAAATTGATCGTAAAAATAATCTAGATGCCGGACTCGGCCAATAAAAGAGAGAACTATGAGTTTATTAAAATTTATCCCAATGTTGTTATGTTTCGTTGCATTATCTGCAAATGCAGCTGGTAAATCTGCTTTTATCAATCCCTCGGTAATTATCGAGCAGGCACCGCAGGCTATCGCGGCGTCAAAAGCCCTGGAGCAGGAATTTAGTCAACGCGACAATGCCCTGCGATCCGCAGCTGCTGAAATTCAGGAATTAGAAAAAAGCTATCGAAACGATAGTGCGATCATGAGTGCCGTTCAAAGAAAGAAAGTGGAAGAGGAGATTGTTCAGAAAAAACGCAAATTTCAGTTTGACCAGCAGTCGATCAACCAGGATTTGCAGAAGCGGCGCCAGCAGGTTTTACAGGGATTGCAACAGACGATCTCAGTCGTAATACGCAAATATGGTAAGGAAAACGGTTATGACTTCATATTCACGGAAGGTGTGGCTTATGCAAGCGAAGAAGTCGACATTACCAATGAAATCCTGAAGGAACTGGCCAAGCAATAACTATTAGTCACCGGGCGGTCTAGCCCGCCCGGTGACTATTTACATGGACAAGTCAGTCCTCGGTACCACTTTTCAGTGTCTCGGCAGGGGCCTCGGCGGATTCTGTCTTCCTGGCCTGTACCGACTCGCTATGACTGGAACTGCTCCGGGTCGGCTTGTCAGTTACACTAGCTGGCGCTTCGACCTTTTTCTCAGGCGTATCAACAGTATTATTTTCTGATTTAGGTTCGACTGATTTAGATTCAACAGGTCTGGACTCGGCGGGTTTAGCTGCAACAGGCTTATCCTCGACAGGTTTAGCTTCAACTGATTTAGTTTCATCAGATCTGGACTCGACTGATTTTGACTCAACAGTTTTATTTTCACCCTGCATGGAGTTGGGTGCTTTTGTTTTAGTCTGTTCGGATTTAGCCTCGGTCTGTACTGGAGTTGCATTCTTGATGCTGGTCGTTTCCGGTGACTGCTTCGCTTCAACTGGTTGCTCGTCTACAGTCTCTGCCTGCGGTTGGGACGACTGTTCCGGATTCTCTGCCTGATTCTCGCGAGGGCGACGATTGCCGGAACGATTTTGTCGATTCGATGAGCGATTGCCCCTTGACCTTTTTGGTCGAGATGTGTTGCTTTGCCTGTTATCGTCATTTCCCTGTTTTTTACTGGAATCCTGTTCATCGTCTGATTTACTGGATGACTGTTTATCAGCATTGGCATTCCTGGCCGCGGTATTGCTACGGTTGCGATTTTGGTTGCCGCGACTTCTACCACGCTGGTTACGGTTGTTACTACGATTACCGCGATCACTGGAACTCTTTTTGGCTGCCGGCTTTTCCAGCTCGGATTCGCCATTGCCAAACAGGGCATTTAATAGCCTGCGTAGAATACCTGGCTTAGCGGCAACTTGTTTTGGCGCTGCTGCAGGTGGTTTTTGTGCTGGCGGCTCGATGTGTTGTACGGCTGCGGTTTCACCTGGAGCCGACTGAATGTTGGTTATCTCAACTAGATCAATTCGTTCTTCTTCGGTAGTCAATTCATAGGATTTCTTATAATTTGACTCGTGACGATGCGTATCGTTGTCCTTTACTCGTTCGATATGGAAATGGGGCGTTTCGAGATTAATGTCGGGAATCACTACAATATGAACATTACGTCGCTGTTCGATAGCGTCGATCTTGTCACGCTTTTCATTCAGCAGGTAGGTCGCACATTCGACCGGTATTTTGGCCAGTATTTTGCCAGTACTATCTTTTAGTGACTCTTCTTCGAGCAATCGTAGCACTGCCAGTGAGAGTGACTCGATATCGCGAATCGTTCCCTGGCCGCTGCAACGAGGGCACACAATCTGACTGGACTCACCCAGCGATGGACGCAGGCGTTGACGAGACATTTCGAGTAAACCGAAACGGGAAATTCGTCCGATTTGAACCCTGGCGCGGTCGTCGTACACTGCGTTACGTAATCTGGACTCGACCTCGCGTTGATTTTTGTTTTGCATCATATCGATAAAATCAATGACTATCAGGCCACCCAGGTCGCGTATTCGCAGTTGCCGTGCGATTTCATCTGCCGCTTCGAGATTGGTAAGTTTTGCGGTGTCTTCAATATCGGTACCCTTGGTGGCGCGCGCAGAGTTTACGTCGATAGAAGTTAGCGCCTCGGTATGATCGATGACAATAGCACCACCTGAGGGCAGGGTTACTTCACGAGAAAACGCTGATTCGATTTGAGTTTCAATTTGATAGCGATTAAATAGCGGCAGCTTATCGTCAAATTTCTTTAACTTGCTCAGCGTATTCGGCATCACCATCGACATGAATTCATGGGCCTGATCATAAGCCTGTTGCGAATCGATCAGGATTTCACCGATGTCAGATCTGTAATGATCACGCAGCGCACGCACGACAATATCCGACTCCTGATAAATCAGGAAAGGTGCCGCCTTTTCGGCTGCTGCTTTTTCGATGGCGATCCATACCTGGTTCAGGTAGTCCAGATCCCATTGCATTTCCTCGGTAGACCGGCCAACGCCAGCGGTGCGGACGATAACACCCATGCCATCGGGCATGGTTATTTCGGATAAGACCTTTTTAACCGAATCACGGTCCTCGCCTTCGATACGGCGGGACACGCCGCCGGCCCTGGGATTTTGTGGCATTGCGACCAGGAAGCGGCCGGCAAGACTAATAAAACTGGTGAGAGCCGCACCCTTGTTACCGCGTTCTTCCTTTTCGATCTGGACTATTATTTCCTGGTCGACTTTAATCGCATCCTTGATCGAGAGTTTGCCGCCATCGTCATTGGCGCCGTCTTTATAATAGAGTTTGGATATTTCCTTGAACGGCAGGAATCCATGCCGATCCGCACCATAGTTGACGAACGCGGCCTCGAGACTGGGTTCGATACGGGTTATTTTACCCTTGTATATATTGGATTTTTTCTGTTCTCGGGATGGGACTTCGATATCGAGATCGTACATGCGTTGGCCATTGACCATGGCCACCCGTAGTTCTTCCGCCTGTGTGGCGTTGATTAGTATACGTTTCATTTAAAATTCTGCCTGAAATGAGAGGCCTGGTACGGTTTGTTTTTAGCTGTTCTAATGCGCTGAATGCGCGCTCCGGTCTGTTGGCACCCGGCCTGTTAGGAACAGGGTGCCGCACGGGGTTGTCTGAACTGATATTCAATTCAAAGCTGTTGATCAAAAAGAAGCTGTAAAATAGACTGTACATAAGCCGGGATAGTTAGCGTGTAGTCCTGGTTGAAATCTCCTTAATTCGAGATTTTTAGGACTTAATCTTATTAGAAAACAAACTATTAACTCGTCTGCCGTCTATAAAAAATTGTTTTGGTAGTGTATTGCCGATGAATAAGGCATTACAATGCTACGCCTTCGAATATACCACACTTTAGCGGTACTGCCATCCTTTGAATACCAATAATTCCGAAAAAACTGAAGTTGTTTTTGTCGAGGTCAGTGCGGCCCAGGTTAATCAGAGGCTTGATAATTTTCTGCTGAAAACACTCAAAAACATACCAAAATCGCGCATATATAGAATCATCCGCAAGGGGGAAGTACGGGTAAATAAAAAACGCTGCAAACCCGACTATAAGCTTGGTATAGGCGACCTGGTAAGAATTCCGCCGCTCAGAATGGAACAGCAAGACGGTACCGAAATCTACATTCCACCCGATCGTATAAAGAGCATTGAGAAAGCCGTATTGTTTGAAAACAAGCACCTGCTGGTGGTCGATAAACCGACGGGCCTGGCAGTTCATTCGGGCACGGGAATCAGCTTCGGGGTTATTGATATTATGCGGCGTATTCGCCCCCAAACTGAAATAGAACTGGTGCACAGGCTAGACCGGGATACCAGCGGTTGCCTGTTACTGGCCAAACATCGACAATCTTTGCTGGCAATGCAGGCCTGTATGCAAAACAATAGTTTGAAAAAAACTTATGTTGCCGTGGTCAAAGGTCGCTGGCCACAGGATAAACGGGAATTAACCCACGCACTCAAGAAAACAACCATGCCTAATGGTGAGCGCCGCGTCTACGTGGATGCGGCCGGTCAAAAAGCCCTTACCCGGATTACCCGGGTTGATTCTGGTGACGACTTTAGTCGCTTAACGATTCAAATCCTGACCGGTCGTACCCATCAGATTCGCGTTCATTGTCAGTTTGAAGGACATGAAATTGCCGGTGATAGCAAATACGGGGATACGAAATTCAACAAATTGATGAAACAAAGAGGCGCCGGCCGTCTGATGTTACACGCCAGTCGGCTGGAGCTACCCGGTACCGATTTCAGTCCAGAGATAGTAATTAACGCTAATTTACCCGCCGCCTTCGAAAACCTCGTTGATAAATAATGTCCAGAACCTACCAACTGATTATATTTGACTGGGATGGGACCCTGGTCGATTCACAGGCCCAAATTATCTCGTGTATGCAAGTGGCGTTCGAGCAGGTTGGTTTGGAAAAGCCCGAGCCATCCGCTATTCGCCATATTATCGGGCTAAGCCTGGAGGCTGCTTTTTATCGCCTCGCCCCGCAGATAGAACATTCATTGGCCGTTCAACTGGTCGATGCCTACCGTGAACACTCTTTCACCAACAGTAATTTTTCTACCGGATTGTTTGCCGGAGTTAGAACAGGGTTGTTGAATCTGAAAGAACAGGGGTTTAATCTCGCGGTGGCAACAGGAAAGGGCCGGCATGGTCTGGACGCGGCGCTCAAGGGTAGCGATCTGGCAGATTTCTTTGATATTACCCGATGTGCCGATGAAACCCGCTCCAAGCCGGATCCTTTAATGCTGGACGAGATCCTGACCGATTTGAATATCGATGTAGACAGCGCACTCATGATCGGCGATACCAGCTATGATATACAGATGGCAAACAATATTGGTATGGATTCGATCGCTGTAACATACGGCATGCATGAAGAGCATCACTTGCGTCCCCTGAACCCCCGGCATTTGATCAACCATTTTTCTGAAATCCAGCACTTGATAGGCAAGAAAACACATGTCCGACTCTAATGATGAAGTTGATTACGAAAAAATCGTGCAGAAACTCGCGTTTGCAGCGATTAACGAGCAACGGCGGGCGCGGCGCTGGCGCATATTTTTTACCTCCCTGTTTTTTCTGTATGTGACCGTTCTGGGATTTATGCTGATGGATAGTGGCGAATCGGATTCGGCTGAGGATGGCAGACACACCGCGCTGGTACTGATGCCCGGGGTGATCGCCAGTGGTGAAGAAGCCGGTGCGGAAAATGTGATAGCAGGACTGAAAGCAGCATTTGAAAATGAAGATACTGCCGGTGTAATTCTTGAAATAAACTCTCCTGGTGGATCACCGGTGCAATCTGCTTATATATACGACGAAATCAAGCGTCTGCGTAGTGAACATGAGAGCATACCTGTATACGTGGTGATATCAGATATGGCGGCCTCCGGCGGTTACTTTGTCGCTGCCGCCGCAGATAAAATTTATGTTAATAAATCGAGCCTGGTCGGCTCCATCGGTGTGCGTATGGATAGTTTTGGCGCGGTTGACCTGATGAAAAAAATAGGTGTCGAGCGTCGATTGCTCACTGCAGGCAAAAACAAGGGCCTGGCCGATCCGTTTCTACCCGAGAACCCCGAACAAACAGCGCACCTGCAACAAATGTTGAATGAGGTTCACCAGCATTTTATCGATGCGGTAAAACAGGGTCGCGGGGAACGCCTATCGCAGCAGGATGATTTATTCAGTGGCTTAATATGGACCGGAGAAAAAGCGATTGAGCTTGGCCTGGTCGATGACTATGGAACCACGCAATCGGTTGCCAGGGATGTCATAGAGGCGGAAACCATTGTCGACTACACCCCCAGGGGAGCGCTTATCGAGCAACTCCTGGAAGGCTTGGGAGTCACCCTGGGCAAGCAGATTCAGTCTCAATTCGGATCTAACATCAGCTTGCACTAAGAGCAGGGAAACAGATTTTAAGTACCACGACTCCAGGTAGAAATTGAAATAGCCCTTATATTACTTTTATACCGGCTTGCTCGAGCATGCTGGTGAGCCGTATCAAAGGAAGGCCTATCAGTGCTGTCGGGTCATCGCCCTGCATTTGATTGAACAAGCTGACACCATAGCCTTCCGATTTAAAGGCCCCGGCACATTGATAAGGCTGCTCAGTTTGCAGGTAGTGCTCGAGTTGTGTGTCACTCAGTTGTCGAAATTTTACCTGGAATAGAATGTCGTCAACTTCGGTGAATCCAGTGGCCTGTTGGAATACGCATATACCGGTGTGAAAAACTACGGTTTTACCCTGTGCAGCCTTCAATTGCCTGAGTGCGTTTTCATGGTTGCCCGGCTTCCCCAGTATTTCATCATCGAGCAGGGCGCATTGATCGGAGCCAATGATTACTGCGCCTGGATACTTGTCGGCCACGGCCTGTGCTTTCGCTTCCGCCAGGCGGCAGACATATGAGCTCGCCGATTCGCCGGGCAGCAGGCTTTCATCGACCTCTGGCGAGTGGCACTCAAAAGGTAAATGCAGGCGTTCTAGTAATGATTTTCGAAAAGCTGAACTGCTGGCGAGGATGATTGGTGCTTGCAAGAAAGTTCCTGACTTATGGTCGGTAAATAAACCTTTGTCGAATGCTATCGGTTAAAAACATACGGTCGAGTGGAAAGTTGCAGCACAGTATAATCAAATGTCAGATCAATTTCATGAAATCTGAGGCTAATATAAATAGACAAGTTAAATTATATCCATGTAAAATGGCGGGTTGATGCAGGATAAACTACGACAGCGTTATCAGGTACAAAAGGAAGTGTCTCGAGGCGGTGGATACGAGGGTACATTCAGGGTCGGGGAACTGACCAGGCTGGCTGAATTTTTGCATTCGGGCAATGCGACCGTAGCGATCGAATTCGAATTTGTAAAGAGCGAATATCAAGCGCCGCTAGTCAGGGGCAAGCTCGAAACATCCTTGTCGATCGAATGCCAACGTTGTCTCCAGGCGATGGAAAAAAACCTGTTGCTTGAATTCAACTTGCTGGTTGACGCGGATGATGAACTGGTGGCTGAATCCAGCATGGACACGATTTATAGCGAAGATGGGTATATCGATATCTTCGAAGTAGCGGAAGACGAGTTAATTCTTGCCCTGCCGCTGGTAAATATGCACGATGACCTGGCGTGTAACGAATACTGGCCTGTTGAGGAACAACAATCTCAGCAGGTAAGAGAAAACCCGTTTTCAGTGCTGGAAAAACTGAAAACTCACTAATTAATTTTATCCGGAGAAATACATGGCTGTTCAAAAAAGTCGTAAAACACCGTCAAGGCGGGGTATGAGACGATCACACGATGCACTTTCAAGTGCCACTTTATCGGTAGAGCAAACAACGGGCGAAACTCATCTGCGCCACCACATTAGTGCCGAAGGCTATTATCGCGGGCGTAAAGTGATCGCCGATAAAGTTGTCGATGACGACGAATAAATAACCTTATCTAATTTTTTAATTACGGGCGGCACCATCCGCCCGTAATTATTTCTGACCCATAGAAAATGAAACACAAAATCATCGCGCTTGACGCAATGGGGGGTGACCATGGCCCGAAGGTCATAGTTCCCGCTGCGAAGATGGCCTTAAGCGAAATAGCGGATATTCAACTGGTGCTGGTAGGGGATGAAAAGCAGCTAAAGATCGAGCTCGAAAACCTCGGTCTGGAAAACGAATCCCGTATCAGGATACATCATGCTTCAGAAGTTGTTGAAATGGATGATGCGCCCGCACTGGCGTTAAAAAAGAAAAAAGACTCTTCGATGCGTGTCGCGATCAATCTGGTCAAGCAACAGCAGGCCCAGGCCTGCGTTTGTGCCGGCAATACGGGCGCGTTGATGGCAACCAGCAAGTTCGTGCTGAAGACCATCCCTGGAATCAGTCGCCCTGCCATTTGCACCATGTTGCCAACATTAACCGGGCATACTCTGATGCTGGACCTGGGTGCTAATCTTGAATGTACAGCGGAGAACCTGTTTCAGTTTGCGATCATGGGATCTGTATTGGCCCAGTCTGTAGATGGATTGGAGAGCCCGGCAGTTGGTTTGTTGAATATTGGCTCGGAAGCAATGAAGGGTAAAGAGAGTGTTAAACTGGCCAGCCAGCTCATTTCAGAAAGCGGCTTAAATTATTACGGATTTGTCGAAGGTGACGATATTTACAGGGGCACGGTTGACGTTATCGTAACCGACGGTTTTGCCGGCAATGTATCCCTGAAGACCGCCGAAGGTCTGGCGGCCATGTTCACTAATGTGCTCAGGCGGGAATTCAAGAAGAATATCGTGACCAAACTGGCGGCATTGGTTGCGCTGCCGGTGCTCAATTCGGTACGTAAAATACTTGATCCAAGGCGCTATAATGGAGCAAGCCTGCTGGGTCTTAATGGCATTGTTATAAAGAGCCATGGTAGTGCTGATACCAGTTCATTTTTTAATGCGATAAAAATTGCTAGTATCGAGATTGAGAAAGACGTGCCTCAGAGAATTTCCCGGGTAGTGGGATCATACCTTACGCCAACGGAGGAAAATCAGGAATGACTTACGCTCGTATTACCGGTACAGGGGGATACCTGCCTGAAAATGTCATGACCAACCATGACCTCGAAAAAATTGTTGATACCTCGGACCAGTGGATACGGGAACGTACCGGCATAGAGCAGCGACATATCGCTGCTGAAGGGCAGACCACGGTCGATCTAGCAGAGGTTGCAGCCCGTAAAGCTATCGAGGCTGCCGGCCTGGAGCCTCACGAAATTGACCTGATTGTGTTTGCCACTTCGACCCCGGATAAAATATTTCCTTCGTCGGCCTGTATACTACAGGCGAGGCTCGGTATTCACGGCAGCCCCGCGTTTGATATTCAGGCGGTTTGCACCGGATTTATTTATGCCCTGACAGTGGCTGAAAAATTTATTAAAACGGGTAGCAGCAAGAAGGCCCTGGTAATCGGTGCTGAAGTCTTCTCGCACATTCTTAACTGGAAAGATCGGGGTACCTGCGTGCTATTTGGTGATGGTGCAGGGGCAGTTGTACTCGAAGCCAGTGAAGAAACCGGAATTCTCTCAACGCATATTCACGCCGACGGGCAATATGAGAATTTACTTTGGGTGCCGTATGGTATCGCCGATGGTTACGACAAGGTCAAGGCAGGTGAGGCTTTTGTAGAAATGAAAGGCAACGAGGTATTCAAAATGGCGGTGAATACGCTTGGCCGGATTGTCGATGAAACACTGGCTGCGAATAATATGATGAAATCGGATATTGACTGGCTGGTACCGCACCAGGCTAATATTCGGATCATCTCCGCGACTGCAAAAAAGCTGAAGATGTCGATGGATCAGGTCGTAGTCACGGTGAATAAACACGGCAATACATCGGCTGCATCGGTACCCCTGGCCCTGGACGTTGCGGTTAGAGATGGTCGTATTAAAGAAAATGAATTGCTCCTGTTAGAAGCGTTCGGGGGCGGATTTACCTGGGGCTCAGTGCTGCTCCGTTTCTAGATTAATCGAATGACCCTGCGAGTCGGAATGGATTACACGCAGTAGGATTGTTGTGGTAGCATTAAGCCAGGCATAGCGGGCTATCTATAATGATCACAGTATTACTAACCGATGATCACGAACTGGTCAGAACTGGCATTCGACGTTTGCTCGAAGATAGCAAGCAGGTCAGCATTATTGGTGAGGCCGACTGTGGCGAAAAAAGTATTCAATTGGCCCAGCAACACCAGCCGGACGTAATCCTGATGGACGTTAATATGCCGGGAATAGGTGGCGTAGAATCATGCCGGCGTATATTGCAGCGAAATCCCAAACAAAAAATAATCGTCCTCACTGTCCATAATGAACAAACCTTCCCAAAGCGACTGCTGGAAATAGGCGCCAGGGGCTACTTGACCAAGGAATGCGGGGTCGATGAAATGATTGAGGCAATCAGGCTAGTGCACGCGGGTAATTATTATATCGCTACCAGCATTGCCCAGCAGCTCGCTTTATCGCTTTTACCCGGGAATGACGTAAACCCGATCGATAAGCTTTCACGCCGCGAATTTCAGGTCATGCTGATGATTTCGCAGGGCCTTACCAATGCCAAGATCTCCGATAAACTCTGTTTGAGTCCGAAAACGATTAGTACCTACCGCTTAAGATTGCTCGAAAAACTCGATGCGCATAACGAAGTCGACCTGATTAAGATTGCGGTGGAGCAGGGCATGGTAGAGTTTTCCAGCTCCGAGTGAGTTATGGACAGCGTAGTTAGTTGTCGGCGGTGTCACCGCCTGGTCTCGTTTACACGGTCAGTCCAGCAGCAGTATCCGCATTACTATTGCGCTCCAGTGGCATCGTTTGGCGACGAACGGGCGCGATTGTTAATCGTAGGCCTGGCACCTGGCAAGCACGGTGCCAACGCAAGCGGAAGGCCTTTTACCGGAGATGCTTCTGGCGATTTGTTGTTTCGCACACTGCATAAATATGGATTTGCGAATCAGCCGGCTTCGACCTCGATTGATGATGGAATGATTTTAAACTCCTGTCGAATTACGAATGCGGTTAAATGCCTGCCTCCACAAAATAAGCCACGGGGCGAGGAAATTGACCAGTGCAATGCCTTCCTCAAACAGGAACTCGAATCCCTGCCTGCGGGGGCAATAGTTGTCGCGCTGGGTGCAATAGCACATAAGGCTATTGTTAAAGCATTCAACCTGGCGCAAAGTGAATATCGGTTTGCCCATCATGCCCGGCATCAATTAGCTGGAGGCCTGTGTCTGTTCGATTCCTACCATTGCAGTCGATACAACACGCAGACGCGGCGCCTGACAGTAGAAATGTTCGAACACTTATTTAGCGATATCAGGAAGAGTCTGGGACATGCCTGATAACGAATTATTTGATCACCGGGCTTTCCTGAAAACTGTCAGCACCATGCCCGGTGTTTACCGCATGATGGACGCCAATCGTAAGGTGATCTATGTCGGTAAGGCCAAAAATTTGAAAAACCGCCTGGCCAGCTATTTTCGCAACACCGGACTCTCGACCAAAACACTGTCGCTGGTGAGAAATATTCATCAAATCGAAGTCACCAATACCCGCACCGAGAGCGAGGCATTGTTGCTAGAGAACGATTTGATCAAAAACCTCAATCCGCGCTACAACATTTTGTTCAGGGACGACAAGAGCTACCCCTATATTTGCCTGACCAATCATAAATACCCGCGCCTGAGGGTTTATCGAGGTAAAACAGATAGCCGCAAGGGGACCTTTTTCGGGCCTTTCCCGAGCGCGGGGTCCATCCGTTATACGATTAATCATGTGCAACGTATTTTCAAGCTGCGTAACTGTGAAGATTCAACCATGAAAAATCGCAGTCGGGCCTGTCTCCAGTATCAGATCAAACGCTGTACCGGACCCTGTGTCGGGCATACCGATGAAGAGAGTTACCGCAAGCAAATTGATCAGGCAAGATTATTCCTTCAGGGCGATAGCGATTTGTTGATTAACCAGCAGGTCGAGTTGATGGAGCAATGTTCGCAACAACTCGATTTTGAAGGGGCGGCGCAGATACGTGACAAGATTGAAATCCTGAGACGGGTTACCGAGAAGCAATATGTTACCGGATTCAATACCGATATCGATATTCTGGCCTGCGAGCTGGAACAGGATGCCTGTTGTATTCAGTTATTTATGATCCGTAACGGCACTTCTCTCGGAAACAAGCCATTTATCAACCGTGTGAAACTGGATGCGGACCCAGCGGCCTTAATCGAAGCCTTCATCATGCAGCATTACTCGCGACACCCGATACCGAATGAAATTATAGTCAGTCACGAACTACCCAATAAAGCCCTGTTGTCGAGTACTTTAAGCCAGTTGTCTAACACAAAAATCAGGATCTCTAGCAGTGTGCGTGAAAAACGCAGACATGCGCTGGAAAGCGCGGTTAACAATGCAAAACAGGCACTTAAAAGTCATTTGTTATCCGCCAGTCATTTAAATAAACGTTTTCAGTCGCTCATCGAAGAACTTGCGCTGGATCGAACGCCCGAACGTATCGAGTGTTTTGACATCAGTCATACCATGGGTGAATCGACAAAGGCTTCTTGTGTCGTATTTGGTCAGGAAGGAGCGATCAAGTCTGAATACCGAAACTATAATATAAAAGACATACAGGGAGGTGATGATTATGCCGCGATGAAACAGGTGCTGGAGCGGCGTTATACTAAACGTCGGCACGCTGCCGAACTATTGCCAGACCTGGTATTGATCGATGGTGGCAAAGGACAGTTGCATATGGCACTGGATGTTTTCGAATCACTGGATATCTATGCGGTAAAAGGAAATCTGCGCGTACTGGGGGTTGCCAAAGGACCCGCGCGGAAGTCAGGCTACGAAGAAATTATCGATGAAAACTATTCTATACTTCCAATAGGGATGGATTCACCGGCCCTTCTGCTAATCCAGCAAATTCGCGACGAGGCACATCGATTCGCAATCACCGGGCACCGAAAGGCGAGGGCGAAGAAACGCAATTCCTCACGCCTCGAGGAGATCCCGGGTATTGGTGCCAGGAAGCGCCAGCTGCTGCTTAATAAATTTGGTGGTCTTCAGGGTGTAAAGGCTGCCGGCATCGAAGAACTCATGCAAATCAAGGGCATTAATCGAGAGACCGCACAGGTTATTTATGATACGTTCCACGGCTGAGTTTTTGATCTGAATCCGATGAAAGTTACCATTCCTACCGCTATCACCTTGTTTCGCATAGGTCTGATACCCTTGTTTGTAATCGTATTCTACCTGCCTTATCCCTGGGCAGATTTCGCGGCGGCCGGGATATTTGCGTTTGCCAGCATCACCGACTGGGTGGACGGTTACCTGGCGCGCGCTTTAAAGCAGGAATCTTCTTTTGGCGCCTTTCTCGATCCGGTCGCAGATAAACTCATGGTAGTTGTTGCCATCGTCTTAATCGTTGAACGGCATCCTAGTATCTATATAGCCATACCGTCGATCATTATCATTGCACGGGAAATTTCGATTTCAGCCCTGCGCGAGTGGATGGCAGAACTCGGAAGCCGGGCTACGGTTCAGGTATCATTCATTGGTAAGATAAAAACCACGGCGCAGTTGATATCTATACTGTTGATGATTTACCACGAACCTTACTTTAATTTGCCGACTTTCGAGATCGGGCTTGCAATCTACTACCTGGCCGCATTTTTCACGGTATTATCCATGATTATCTACCTCAGGGCAGCCTGGCCAGTAATAGTCAACAATGACTAAAAATATAAGCCGGGAATTCGTCCTGGCCAGCTTGACAGTTTAAAGTGAATCTATAGAATAGCGGCTCTTTCGCGGGAATAGCTCAGCTGGTAGAGCACAACCTTGCCAAGGTTGGGGTCGCGAGTTCGAATCTCGTTTCCCGCTCCAGATTCCAGGCCCCGACGACGTCGGGGTTTTTTTTAGGTCAGGTTGAGCGTTTCAAGTAACATGCGTGAACCGAGTCTCTGCCTGCAGAGATGATACACCCAGGGCTGGGTGGCAGAGTGGTTATGCAGCGGCCTGCAAAGCCGTGGACGGCGGTTCGATTCCGCCCTCAGCCTCCATAGTGTTCAATAATACCTGGATAGCGTTGTGGTAGACGGTAGTTCCTTGAACTACTACGAACCTAAAGCTAAGGGTTTAAAATCCATCCTTATATATGCCCGGATGGCGAAATTGGTAGACGCAAGGGACTTAAAATCCCTCGGTAGAAATACTGTGCCGGTTCGACTCCGGCTCCGGGCACCATCATAATAAACGACATACGATACTTTCCGATTTAAGGCCGAGAGCGAAAATCAAGTAGCAAAAGTGATGCGCTGGTTAGACGTATCGAATTTCCAACGGACACTTACCAGATTAAGCAACTTTCAGTAAATTTATGAATTTTAGGATACTAAAATTATTAGGAATTTGGCATTTGATCTAGTAAATTAAGATTTTAATATCAACCCACAAAACGGGAGGTCATATGAATCGCCGAAACTTGATTCGATTAGGCGTGGCAGGTTTAGCGAGTGGCATCATAGTTCCGAAGCTGGTCCTGGCCGGCGCAAGCTCTTCATCCATGGCGGGAGGTGTCTACTACACAAAGGATGCGCCGGGCCGTTGGAGCAAAAAAGCCGCTGGTCACCTGCCCGCGATTGAACTGGACAAAAATGCCGATAAGATTGGCGTCCGTATTGTTACCGGACACGAGATGAAGGGCTACGAACATTACATCGTTAAGCACATACTCTTGAATCAGGACTTCGAGTTCCTGGATGAAAAGCTGTTTGATCCGATGAAGGACAGTGTTCCAATATCCACTTTCGAGCTTACCAACTACAGCGGTACGCTACATGCTCTCAGCGTGTGCAATAAACACGATACCTGGCTCAACTTCATCGAAGTTTAAAGCCTAAAACAGGGATTGAATTCGGAAACTGTGTAACGGTTAAAGCAATCGCAGGCAATCGACTCTAATCTGCTTATTTTTTGAGTAGTCGTTTTATAGAGCCGAAAGTGGATGTTTTATCCTGGCTTTTCGTGTCTTCTGCATCGGAATATCTGACCGCAATCGCGAGCAGGCTTTGAATTGAGCGCTCTTCATCTCCTATCTCTATCATTTGATGTGGATTCACATATCCTTCTTTGAAGAGCTGTCGGCTATTATTTTTTATTAAATAGGTGCCATTGGTTGAATTTAGGTCGCGAAGGTAAATTCTTCCATTAGACACTCGAATTGTGGCGTGGTATTTACTGGCAGTGGGGGAGTCAATGCAGATATGACCCTCCCTGCCAATTATATAACTTCGTCCCTCCATGAGTCCGATGATAGCTCTCAGTTTATTATCCATTGAACCATTCCCTCAACGCTCATATTCCCACGAATAAAGCTACCATGAGGAATGCATGCAAATCATCACTCAAATGAGGTAAATTTACTATTTTTCTTCTTGAAACTGTGACTTCTATCCCATTTTTTATAAACCAGTATGTGTCGTCGGGGTGAAAACATCTCGTCACTGTAAAAGTTATCCGTGTTTTACACGCAAACATTTGAATTAATTTACCCCTGGTCGTGGCTCTCCAGGGTCTCTAGCAGGATTTAGCCAGTTATTAGCAAATAACAAGATCCTGACATATTTCTATGAGTAGTCCGCTGCTTTATTCGTTATCTGCGGCGCTATCGAGCGAATGGTAACGATTGAAATAAGCCTGGGCGATATCGTTGCGTCCCTCCATGCGGAAGCGATCACCCCAGAATACGGCTTCGTACAAGCCCGTGGACTCGGGGTCCGGCACGAGACCTCTCGCGGGACGCGTCGATGGTCTCAGTAATACCTCTCTGATCAGGGGCAGAACCTTAAGCCCGGCTGCGACATTCTTGTGAGAACGTTTGATCAGGTATTCGAGCTCTTCGTATCGAACTGGCTCGCCCACGGCCGCGCGGTACGAGAGGTAGCGGCCCAGCATCGTCGAATTCCACGGTGCCGTGCCGCTGATGAGAGGATCGACGCGCCTCAGGAACGATGAAGAATCCCGGTAAAAGAGGCTTCGGGGCGCGCTGTACTCCAGGCGTTGGCGCGAGATGGTGTTTAGCGGTCCGGCGGGAACTACCTCCTGGAATCGCTCTTGTGTCAGCGAATAATGTGCGATCAGGCTCGCCAGGTTGGCGATGCCGACGCGAGCCAGATCGTTTCGAACTGCGGGCTGGTCGAATCGATCCTCCATCGCCTCGAAGTCCGGTTCGATGGGATCTTTGGAAGCAATTAAGATGACATCGGAGTAGTTGGGTGATCGGCCCACTACGGTGTATGGAAATACGGATCCGATCGTGCGCATCACCAACTCGACCCCTTCGTCTGACTGCGAGTAGGTATGGAACCAGATCACGGCGAGACCACCACGATTGAGTTTATCACTCATCGCTTTGAAGAATTCCCGGGTGAATAGCCCCGATACCCCCGCAACCCAGGGGTTCGAGGGCTCGGAAATGATCATGTCGTAGTTGTGTGGCACCGCGCGCAGAAAGCTTTGTGCGTCATCCTGGTGGGTACGAACTCTCGAGTCGTCTAGTACCCGGTAGTTGAACTCGGCAAAGATCGCATCCGCATTGAGAACGCCTGGGGATATCTCGACGATGTCGGCTCGTTCCACCGGGTGGCGCATCGCCGAGCCGCTGGTGATTCCCGAGCCGTGTCCGATGACTAGAAGCTCTCGTGCCTCCGGCGCCAATAATAGCGGCAGGTGGGCGAGGAACAGTTGTGTTGACAGGTCACCTCCCGTCGTCGCATCAGGCTTGCCGTTGACGAAGAGGACAATGTGTTGGCCGTCGTTGATCGCGAGAACGGTGGTCTGCGCATCTTCCTCGAAGTGGGAAGCCGTGGCCTTGGCCGGATCAACTACATAATAACGCTTCCACGCATCGAAGCTTGAAGCAGGGTGCCTGGCCTGGTCGGCGGCGCTAGCCGTGGCCTCGGGCCCCGAGAACAGG
>JBGUEB010000008.1:0-29569 GCA_041821565.1 Gammaproteobacteria bacterium
GCCTAAAATTTCAGTTGAAAGAATTATATCGAGCCATTGTAGCTTTCCATAGGATTATTATTTCTCTCAAATTTAGCACATTCAAAACTAAAAATATTCTGCGTCCCCATTTGGCACGTGGCTTTAGTTATACTGTGGGCCTCGCGGCATTGTGATATCAGACTGATGCACCAATTGTTTCATACTCTCGTTAACAAGCTGATGAAAGTGGAAGCTCGCGAAATTTCCGCGGTCGCCGCTTCCTTCCTGTTTGTCTTCACCCTGATGGCCGCTTACTACATCCTCAGGCCGGTGCGCGACGCCATGTCCAGTGACTGGACCGACGCCGAGTTGAGCTGGCTATGGACTCTCAACTTATTTATTAGCGCCGGCGCCGTATTGCTGTATGGCGTTGCAGTTTCCAGGGTCGATTTTAAGAAACTGGTACCGGGCATTTATATCTTTTTCGCCAGCTCGTTCCTTTTGTTTTACCTGGCGACACACTGGTTTGATGATACCAGGCTTATCGATAAGGCCTTTTATGTCTGGGTGAGTTTCTTCGCCCTGTTTCATATATCGGTATTCTGGAGTTTCATGTCTGATATCTACTCCAGGTCACAATCCAAACGCCTGTTCGGACTGATTGGCGCCGGCGCGAGTATCGGCGCAGTTCTCGGGCCTTTGATACCCGTGTTTTTCAGTGACAAGATCGGCGTGTATAACCTGTTAATCATCGCCGCGCTAATGCTGTTCCTGGTGATCCCCATGATTCACTATCTCGATAAACTGAGGGCGGAAAATCCGACCAGGTCTCACACTCAATCAGATCCCAGTTCCATAAAGGCTATCGGTGGCGAGTTTTTTAATGGCTTCGTAGACTTGTTTAGCCATCGATTCCTGTTAGGAATCGGCCTGTTCATAGTGCTCTATACGATGATGAGCACGTTTGTCTACTTCGAGTTGAAAAACGTCATGGTGGAATATGATCGAGCTACTCGCACCCAGTACTGGGCGATGATGGATTTAATCGTTAATTCACTCGCAATATTTACCGCGTTATTCGTCACCAGCCGCCTCGCAACCAGGTGTGGGCTGGCGGTAACATTGGCCCTGGTGCCCGTGCTGCTGGTGTTCGGCTGGCTCGCCGTCGCCGTCGCACCAGGACTCGCAATACTCATTGGCCTGCAGATTATCCGCCGCGCGGGTAACTATGCGATCACCCGGCCCGGACGCGAAATGCTATTCACCGGGGTGTCGCGAGAAACCCGGTTTAAAACCAAACCGGTGATTGATATCGTCGTTTATCGGGGTGGTGACGTGTTGGCCGGCTGGACCTATACTGGCCTCGCACAGGGGGTTGGACTCGGGCTTGGCAGCATCGCGCTGGTTGCCGCCATGATTGCGCTGATGTGGACACTGGTCGCGGTCTTACTGGGCCTTAACTATGAAAAAAGTAACACCAGCACTGATTCAACGATGATCAGAACCGGAAACCTGCAATGAAAATCTCCAAATACAATAATAGCCGTCGACAATTCTTAAAATCCACTGCTGCTGCCTCCCTGGCATATTCGTTACTGCCACAGATTGCATCCGCGACCGAGGCCAGGGTGATTAAAAAGACAATTCCGTCCAGCGGCGAGCGGCTGTCCGTGATCGGCCTCGGCACTTCTCGAACCCTTGATGTTAGTACCAGCGAGAGTTCCATTTCGCCACTGGTCGAGGTGATTCAGGCCTTTTTTGATCGGGGCGGACAACTAATCGATTCATCACCCATGTATGGCAATGCTGAAAGCGTCACCGGCGCCCTGTTGGAACAGGCAAAAAACAAACAGGACCTGTTTACCGCGACCAAGGTCTGGACCTACGGCAAGGATGATGGCATACGCCAGATGCAACACTCGATGCAGCGCATGGGGGTCGATACCATCGACCTGATGCAAATTCACAATCTGCGTGACTGGCGCGTACATATCGACACCCTGGTCGACTGGAAGGCCCGGGGTAAAATCCGTTACATCGGTATTACCACCTCACATGGTCGATCTCACGAAGATCTCGAGAAGATCATGCAGCAACTGCCGCTGGATTTCGTGCAGTTCAGTTACAACATTATGAACAGGGTTGCCGAACAACGCCTGCTGCCGATAGCGCAGGAAAGAGGCATCGCCACGCTGATCAACCGCCCCTTCCAGCGCGGTAACCTGTTTCGCCTGGTCAAGGGCGAGCCGCTGCCGGAATGGGCGGCAGCGATAGACTGTGCCAGTTGGGGTCAGTTCTTCCTAAAATTTATCGCCTCTCACCCCGGTGTCACCTGCATTATTCCGGCAACATCAAAGCTCAAACACATGGTGGATAATATGACCGCGGGCCAAGGTCGCCTGCCCGACGAAAGGACACGACAGCGCATGATTGAGTATGTTGAATGGTTGTGATTGCTTAATTGCTATTTTAATTAATTATTTTTAGAAGAGTTACTTCTGCTAAAAACCTTTCTGACTGCGTGCCTGATAGAGCCCCAGCCTTTTTGCATGTTTTTCTTAAACGAAAATTTATTGCCGGATTTGAATATGGCTTCAATTCTTTCGATTTCCTTTTCTACGCGTTCATCTATATTGCCATCGGTCACGGCTATGTTTCTCAGAAAACCGAGGATTTCTGCCGACATCACCTTGAAGTTACAGTCTGGATTCTCACTGGCAAATTTAGCCAGGGTTTGCGACAGGGCCCTGATTGAAAATCTATCCAGGTTTGATTCAGTGTAGCTGATTCCCTCACCAACGAATCTGGCATCGTATCCCCATTCGTTAACAAAGTAGTCATGGATATGTTTCCGCCCTGCATCATTGATTGGTCCCTCCGCATTGGCAACCTTCAATGCCAGCGGCGCGAGCAAATCGAATAGTCCAAGTGCCAGCACATCGAGCGGTGTATTGATGAACTTCGGGATCACGGTTAACCGGTTTGCCGAGGCTTTTTTTAAATATCGCGTAATCCCAACCCAGGCACCGCCGGTTACCACACCAGCGGCAATTACCCAACCGACCGGTGTTGCTGCCGTACCAATCCCAATCGCCGCCAGCCATCCGGTCGGGGCAAAAAATGTAGTCGCTATTGCAGAAGATTTTGCCACCACCACCGCTGTGGTAGCTACCCCGGCAACTTCCCAGGCTTCAAACACGGTATTTTTTAGTTTCAGTGAAGCATAAGCATCCTCACCGATCGCGAGTTTAGACTTGAATTTTAAAGGTTCAGACACAATGGTTTCGATATCCTGGAACCAGTCTTGCTGGTCTTGATTATCCATTGTCAATTATTCTACAAACCACGGAACAAGGCCGTTTCATATTATATTTCCACCCATTTATAATCAGGGATCAGAATTTGTATTGCTTAACCGTGTATTTCACCGCTTTTACCGGATCAGGTAAACCCGCGAAATCAATTTTAACCTGATTAATCTGGTTTATTTAATATGTCCGCAGTAAAAATGCCGCCGATACAAGCTCGCTTGACTGCATTAAACATGCAAGTAACATGGCGTTTTACTTCGCATACTCCGAACCAATGTCAATTCTGTGGCGTAGCTGGATAACTTTTACCGCGATAATCGCCACGGTTTTGATTGCCCTCGCTGTACTCTCGTCGCTTCAGCACAACGCACTCTATTCCGATCTGATTCGCCAGCGTCTGGCCGTTGTCGCACAAACCTCGGCAAATTCCTTTCAGTCGGTGGTGAAACTCGGCCTGCCAATTTCCATGGTACGAAATGCCGGTGAAGTATTGGCGCGTGCACAGCAATCCGATCCTCAAATCACCGCTATTCATGCGTTCAACCCGAGTGGCATTATTGTTAAAACCACGGACCCGAACAATCCGGACAAAGTACCGGATGAGGTGCGGCAGGCCCAATCACTTGCCGAAGATGGTGAATGGAGTGTCGAGAGTGACACACAAATTTTCAGTGGTGTCAGCATTAATAATGCAACCGGCGCCACCGTAGCGAGTATCGTCGTTGTCTATCCCAAACAGGAATTCGATACGCGCACCACTGCCGTGGTCAAACACATCGCCATCACCACGATCGGCTTGCTGATTATCTTTGCAACCGCGGCCTGGCTGCTGCTTCGATTACGACTTGCTGGCGCCATACATGCACTGTCGCGGCTCGACTCTCTGCTATCTGCTATTCGCGATGGCGGCCGCAATGCTGAACCAACCCAACCGATGAGCAAGGTACAGGCAGCAAAACTGGGATTTCTGCGTGCCGATATCGAGAACCTCGAAGCCGATCTAGACCTCGCCACCAGTAACTATGACAGCGTGTTGAGGGAGCTCGGCAGTACCGATGAAGCACTCGACGACAGGATTGCTACCGATAAAGATAAAAACGGGGAACAATCGGTGGTCATCGCAGCGACTTCTGAAACCTCGCTGGCACGTTTAATCGCGCGCAAGCTAATGCCCTGGGCCGGTTTGCTGATCATCAGCTCTGCCCTCGTGCTGGGTATTCTGACCATCAACACCGTCAACCGATCGATCGAGCCCGAAGTCACCAACCGTACGACCCTGATGGGCATTGTCATCAACCAGAATATCCAGCGCGCGGTGAGCGCCGGTGTACCGCTCGGTAATCTCGTCGGCGCCGAGCAGTATTTCGGCAACTTCCTGCGTGAGTTTCCGGAAGTCGCCTATATCGGTGTTGCCACCGGCCGCATCATTCTCGAAGCCGGCAAGCGACAGGAAAACATTTACGGACCGCGTCGCTCAAGCAAAGGCGTGGTGGCCTATCCGATCAAGTCGGACGATGAGCAGATCGGTTACATCATCATTGATGTCGACAGGGGATACATCACCCGGGAATTCGAAAACGTGCTGCTCGACCTCGCCGTGGTCGCGCTTGTTGCGATACTGCTCGCATTCGAAGTACTGGTAGTGATGATGAGCGTGTCACTGACTGCGCCCTTCAACAGGCTTCAGCACCTGATCACATTGCAGGCAGACAGTGACTTCTCAAGTCGAATCGAAACCAGCGGAAGCGCTGCAATTGATTTGATCGGCGCCAGCCTGTCGGAGCGTGCAGAAAGGCTTCATCGATCATTCAGCCAGGCGTTGGCTAAGATTACGCCGGGGGATGATGACCGCAGGCAATCACTGAACCACCTGAAGTCGCGTTTCGGTCTCTCCAGCCATCGCCCGAAATTAATAGTGTTCTCTTATCTCAACGACATTCGCTTGCCACTGTTCCTGTTCGCCGCGGCCGACGCCTTAGCGCTCGCATTCTTTCCATTGTTCACCCGTGCCGCTAACAACCCACTGACCTGGCTCGATCCCGGCGTTGTCATCAGTTTGCCACTGGCAGGTTACCTGGTCGCGATCATGGCGGGCTCCCCATTTGCGCGACCGCTGGCCGACCGATTTGGCCACCGTAAGCTGATATTGATGGCCGCCGTACCAACCGTAGCCGCCCACCTCGGACTTTTTCTTTCCACCAATGTCATCGAGATCGTCCTGTTTCGAACCGTGTCCGGCCTCGGTTACGCCATCGTCACGCTCGCTTGCCAGGACTATGTGCTCGATGTCGTTCCAAAAGCGCAACGAACACGATCACTCGGTAGCTATTCCGGAGTTCTGTTCGCCGGTATCTTCAGCGGCGCCGCGATGGGTGGTGTGCTCGCCGATCGCCTCGGACAGGATAGCGTATTCCTGGTCAGTGCCGCCCTTGTGGTAATCTCCGGACTGCTTATCTATCGCCTGCTGCCAGGCCGCAAGCTGTCTCAAATCACCGCTGGCAATTCGCGGCAGACTCAATCCAAATCCATCTGGACACCATTGCGTAGCTTTCGCTTCTCGGCTCTGCTGTTTGGCATCACCATCCCGGCTGGTGTTCTTTCGCAGGCTTTCATCAGCTACCTGGTAGCACTCTACCTGCATGATCTCGGCGCTACGGTGGCAGATATCGGCCGCATATTGATGGTCTACTTTTTGATGATCACGTTGATGGCGCCCGCCACAGCCCGGTTCACGGAAAGCCGCTTCGACCCGACCTTAGTAACCGTGCTGGGCGGCATTCTCGCCGGTCTCTCATTACTAGCAGGCACCACCTGGGGAACACAGCTGGGTGTACTCATCGGCGTCTGGGGTGCCGGCACAGGCCAGGGCATGATGCGCGGCCCCCAGGTCTCTATCGCCATGTCACTCGCCGAAACCGATCTCGCCCATCTGGGCTCGAATGCCGTGCTCGGCTCCTTGCGCACCCTCGAGCGCGGGGGTAGTATCATCGGCTTGATTGTAGTCGCACTGCTCGGCAGCCACATCGGTTATCCCGCTGCGATGGGCGTGGTCGGGGTGTGGGTGCTGGTGGGAGCGGCAGCCTTTGCTGCCTCCCTCGCCAAACGTGGTAGCCCACAACGGAATCAAACTAGAGAATAATTATGAAGCATTGGCAAATGCTCGGCATCATGGTGGTCATAATGAGCACGTTATTATGGCCAGGCATAAGCTCGCACGCACAAGCCAAAAAGGCGTTCACCATCTACATGGTGCTCTGGCGTGGCTGCGAGGAAGCTTGCGAAGGTTTCAAGGCCTACATCGCCGATAATAACATCGACGCCGAACTGGTGTTGCGCGATGCGGCCAGGGACAAGAGCAAACTACCGGGCTTCGTCGAAGAGGCGCGCGCGTTAAAAGCGGATCTGGTGATTACCTGGGGTACAAGTGTCACCCGTGGTATCGCAGGTACCCTGTCCGATCTGGGCAACCCAAATTTCATCCACGAAATTCCGCTGGTGTTTATGATAGTCGCCGACCCGGTTGGTTCGAAGATCATTAAAAGCTACGAGAACACCGGCCGCGGTAACATCGCCGGAACCCGTAACCGGGTACCCGAGGCCGTGTATATCAATACCATTCGCTCCTACTATCCAGCCTTCAAACGGCTCGGCATGCTGTACAACAGCAACGAGGATAACTCCGTCATAAAGGTCAGGGAAATCGAAGCCCTGACGAAAACAATGAACTTCGAACTCGTCGCACTCGAACTTGAACCCGGTGCCGACGGTAAGCCCAGCCCCGGGTCTATTTCACCGGCCATAGAGCAGCTCAAGGCAGCCAGTGTGGATTTCATCTACCTGGGCTCCAGCTCATTTCTTGATGTAAACAGGGACCTCTTCACCCAGTCCGCGGTCGATGCAGGTATCCCGGTGCTCTCCCCCTACGAACGACTGGTACGGAAATCGCACGCACTACTATCGATCGCAGCACGTTACGAAGATGTCGGAGCGCTCGCCGGTCGGCAGGCCGAATCGATATTGATCGATCAAAAAAAGCCAATAGACTTGCCAGTCCTGTCCGTCGACCAATACGCCTATGTGGTTAATATGACGACCGCAAAGAAGCTCAAGATGTTTCCTTCCGTGGAGATCCTGCAAATCGCGGAAACTGTGGAATGATGGGAGCATAAAGGGGGCGTTACCCGTTTATAAGGTGTCATGTGAAAACCAAATCGGAGGAACTCCAGATGGCTACAAAATTAGGCGTGTTAGTGATACACGGCATGGGTTCTCAGGACCCTGACTTCGCCGAAGAAATGATCGAAGAACTAAATAATCGGGTCGAGGACCTGGGGAAAGACCCTGAATCGATTGCGTGGAAGCCCATTTACTGGGCAAATATTCTGAAAGGCCGGCAAAGCGAATACTTGCGTAATGCCAAGCGGGTTGGTGATCTTGATTACATCGCGCTGAGGAAATTCATGTTGTCTGCGTTCGGTGACGCCAGCGCCTACCAGGAAGTGCAGAGTGACGGCAATACCACCTATGAACAAATCCATAAGCGCGTGGCCAGGGACATCAAATCACTATACGTGACAGGATTACAGTCTGAGCCAAAGCCGCTAATCATATTGGCGCACTCGCTTGGAGGCCACATCATGTCAAATTATATCTGGGACATGCAGCACTCTGACGATACTGCGCTGAGCCCTTTTGAGCGGATGCAGAAGCTGGCGGGAATAGTTACTTTTGGCTGCAACATTCCGTTTTTCACCTTTGCCTATGAAGCAGTAGAACCCATAGAGTTTCCGCCAGGGGAACTAACCGCGGCCTTAAAGCGAAAGGCAAAATGGCTTAATTTTTATGATCCGGATGATGTATTGGGCTACCCGTTAAAAGCCATTAATGCCGATTACAGGAAAGCAGTGACGAAAGATATTCCAATCAATGTGGGGGGCGTTTTCTCATCATGGAATCCACTCGCGCACGGAGGATACTGGACGGATAATAGTTTTACCAAACCAGTTGCTAAATTTATTACCAGTTTCCTGTAAAATCCAGCTTATCCAGTTCAATCAACCCCGTGGTGACGCATGATGAGTGATTCAAACAGCCGGCCTTACCAGGGCCAATGTCTTTGTGGTTTGATTAAATACGAGGTAGACGAAATAGAACCCCGCATCGGTCACTGCCACTGTTCAATGTGTCGTAAATTTCATGGCGCTGCCTTCGCCACATACGGGGAAGCTAAAGCTGATAATTTTCACTGGGTAGCAGGTAAAGAGCATCTCAAAACCTATCTTGCGCCTAATGGAACAAAGCGACTATTTTGCGAAAATTGCGGGTCTAGCCTGACTTTTGTGCCTTCGAATGATACCGGCGAATTGATTGAATTTTCACTAGGCACCCTGGAATCGAAAATCGAACTCAGGCCCAATGCACATATTTTCACCAATTACAGGGCTAGCTGGTATGAGGTCAGTGACGATTTACCGCAGTTTACAGAAGGTAGAGATAGCCAGGAAAAATAATAACAAACGCCGATGCTACAAGGGTGTGACACCACCATAAGCGATACCCGTTAAGTAGGCCATATCGCGTTTAAAGGTAGTTAGATCGTCAATATTAAATTGACTCAAATGGGAATGACCGCAAGCTCTTGCTAGCAGCTTCATTAGTTCTACCGATGATTCAAAGAACTGTGCTAAACGTTTTGCCGATTCATCAACAATCAGTCTTGATCGCAGATTGCCTTTTTGGGTAGCGATTCCCACCGGACAGTTATTAGTATGGCAAGCCCGCATCCCCAGGCAGCCAATTGCCTGAATAGCGGCGTTCGATACGGCAATCGCATCGGCACCGAGTGCTAGCGCCTTTGAAAAATCAGCAGGCACACGAAGCCCTCCTGTTATCACCAATGATACATCCTGATCACATTGGTCAAGATGTTTCCTGGCACGGGCCAATGCCGGAATAGTCGGCACAGAGATATTATCGCGAAAGATCAGTGGCGCGGCACCTGTACCACCACCGCGGCCATCTAAAATGACATAATCCACACCCACCCGTAGCGCGGCATCGATATCTTTCTCAATATGTTGCGCGGAAAGTTTATAGCCAACGGGAATACCGCCGGTCTCTTCTTTGATCATATCGGCAAAGTCCTTAATAAAATGGATATCATCCCAGTCGGGGAAGCGTGGAGGCGAGATAGCGGCCTCGCCTTCCGGTAACCCCCGCACGGTAGCAATTTTTCCTTTGACCTTACTCCCAGGTAAGTGACCACCTGTACCCGTCTTTGCACCCTGCCCGCCTTTAAAGTGAAAAGCCTGGCATTTTTTTACCTTGTCGAGGGAATAACCAAAACGGCCGGAAGCCAGCTCATAAAAATAGCGCGAATTCGCCGATTGCTCCTCAGGCAACATACCCCCTTCGCCACTACAAATACCCGTGCCGGCCATCTCTGCCCCTTTTGCCAGGGCTATTTTAGCTTCTTCTGACAATGCGCCAAAACTCATATCAGAAACAAATAAAGGGATTTTAAGTGACAGTGGTTTGCGGGCCTTCGGCCCTAGAGTCACTTCAGTTGCCACGGGTTCGTCATCCAGTTGAGGGAGAGTGGCTAGTTGGGCAGTGATAAACTGGATATCCTCCCATAAAGGTAATTCCTGGCGAGGAACTCCCATCGCGGCAGCGGGTCCATGATGGCCCACTTTACTCAGGCCATCCCGGGCCAGTTGCTGGATAAACCCTACATGAGGCTCTTCGGGTGCACCATGTAAATCGGCATACAAACCCTGGTATGAATCTCTATTGTATGCCTGCGGATTTTCTCGCTCCCAGGTAATGATCTCGTCTTCATCTACCTGAACATCATCCCCTTCTACCCAGGCATTGAATTTGGGCAGGCGCTCTTCGTTGTTATAAGCACTGATCCCGGTTTCATACTCATAGTCCCATCCATGCACTCCGCAGATAATATTTTTCCCAACTATGGAGCCATCACTCATTAAAGCGCCGCGATGAGCACAACGCCCATAGAGTACGGAGAGGTTATTTTCATATTTAACTATTACAAGATCTACATTAGCTACCAACGCATATGCCGGGGCGCGATCCTCTAGATCGGCAAATTTTGCAATAGTTACTCTTTTCATCTCTTATCTCCCCTGCTAGAACATTAATTTTTACTTTAACCCTTTTTATTTCGCCGGCCTGGCAATCTGCTTGACCAACTCCGTCAGGGTTTCACCACAATCGCGCTCGATCTTCAGGCTCAGCAAATCATCGGCGCGAGTCTTGCCCAGGTTGATAGCGGCGATCGGGATATTTCTGGCCTGCGCTTTTAGCATGAACCGGTAACCGGAATACACCATCAGCGATGAGCCCACGACGAGTACCGCGTCGGCCTGTTCAAGTGCATCGAAGCATTCTGTTATGCGCTCCCCGGGTACATTTTCACCGAAGAATACCACATCGGGTTTGAGCATACCGTCACAGTGATCGCAATGCGGTATTTTGATTTCTGAAAAATCGGTAGTGACGCGTTGCGCATCACCATCCGGCGCCAGGCTGGAGGACAGACCCTCGAGTTGAGGGTTATGCCGGAGCAGGTACTCCTGTATCTCTATGCGGGGGAAATAGCTAGCACAATCGAGGCAAACCACGTGGTCGAGCGTACCATGCAGATCGATCACCCGACTACTGCCCGCACGTTGATGTAGCCCATCGACGTTCTGGGTAACGATGAACAACTCGGCAAGCTGTTTTTCCAGGCTTGCCAAACAGATATGGGCAGCATTCGGTTCAGCCCCGCTAATGCGCGGCCAGCCAATCGCAGATCGGGCCCAGTAACGCTGCCGTATCGCGTGTTCACGCACAAAGTCCCGATAGTCGACCGGTTTTCGATGCTTCCATGCGCCCGCACTATCACGGTAATCCGGAATGCCGGAGCCGGTACTGACACCCGCACCCGTCAATACAAAAATCCGCGGATGATTTTCTATAAATTCAAACAACGACAAAAGCCTGCCCTCGAACAAACGCGAATCCGACTAGCCCGCATTTCCCCAGCAGTATAAATCATGGTGCAGACAAGTTTGGCGGTAATTGCTGAATATTGAGATAGCAGATAGATTGGTACCGCCAAAAAAATACCCCACTCAATGGTGGAGTATAATTTGAGCTCTATCTTTCGGTAACAACAGCCTTTTTAATCGAATCCAGCAAAACCAATAATGCCAGTATCGAATAGTCAGACCGTTGCGGAGATAGTTAACGTGCTCGTGCCCTTTAAAGCTTATCGCAACGTGCTTCGTGACTTTTTATTTCCTACGCCGTCATTTATACATCAATATCACCTGCTTCGAATCGCCCGTTTGAGTGAAAAAAAAAATTTAAAATTAACCCGTTTGGGTTAACCGGCACCCATTCCAGTTAAAATCCTAATATCGGAATGACCGAACCGCTGCCTCAAACGCCGAACCCCGACCCTGCCTGCCGGTATTCCTCCCGCGGTGGACTGAAGATATCGATCACAATGGCTCCCTCGGCACCAGCACGGAAACTATGCGTCATATTGCCTGGCGTTTGCCAGAAATCACCGGCCTTTACCGCGTGCTCGACACCATCCTGGATTCGCACACCGCTGCCTTCGAGCATCAGGCCCCACTGTTCCTGGGGATGGCTGTGCTCCACACCCGATTTGTTTGCACCGATGCGCAGCACCGACAGCATCACATTCTCGCCGGGAAAAATCCGCGCCTCGAGTCCTTCGGCCAGGGTACGCGAAATGCCCTGGTTCATATCATCGATATTAAAAAAGTTTTGTTGGTTCATAGGTTTCCTGTTCCACAGCCCATAGAAATGACAACCAGTATAAAAGGCCAGTTTCCCAGGGGCAATTGCAACCTGTTCACCTACTTGATTAATACCAAATCCTTGTCAAAACCGTCATAATGGCCCACGAGGCGTTATCAATTATCGAATTAGAAAGAAGCTGGTTTGATATTTTTTTACTATCAACCGTAGTTACTATAATGCTAGCATTCGGCTTTCAGCTAAAATGATTTCAGAAACGAATTTGGAGGTTAATCCGTGATAAAAAGCATAGTCCTTGCAATCGATGGCTCCGCTCTCGCTAAAAAAGCCCAGAGTATGGCCATAGAACTGGCTTCTAAACACGAAGCCAACCTAATTCTGGTTCACGTTCTGACCCATGATCATCCCTCTAAAGAATTAGCGCGCATGGCTGAAGTAGAGAACCTGCTCGACTCCAAACCGCCAAAGGTATACAGCAAGGGAGACACATACTCGTCTATTGCCCGGTTCCTTGGCAGTGAAAATAATGATAAAGAAGCCAGGGTTATTGTTTTACTCGGAGAGCAAATAATAGAAAATGCATCAAAAAGCGCCAAGCAGGCCGGTGTCGCAAATGTTACTTCGAAAATTCTCACCGGGGATTATGCAAACAACATTCTTGAAGTTGCCAACCAGGCAGATGCTGACATAATTGTTTTGGGAAGACGAGGGCTCAGTAATCTAAAGGGATTCGTGACTGGTAGTGTTTCCCACAAGGTTTCTCAACGAGCGGAGTGTTCGGTTCTTACGGTAAAATAAATTTGCACCCGCTGAGGTCGCCTAAGGCAACCCCGACCATTTGCACGCCGAACTCTGCAATAAAAAATAAATTGATATGTGCTTATCTACCCCTTATGCTGCGCGCTTCTGTTTAAGCGCCCGTAGCTCAGTTGGATAGAGTACCTGGCTTCGAACCAGGTGGTCGGGAGTTCGAATCTCTCCGGGCGCGCCATACAATAAAAGGGTCCCACCAGGGGCCTTTTATTGTATGGGGTGTTTGTGGGATCCGATTCAAACTCCCAGTTCGACTAATTTGCCTGGAGCAAATTAGAACGTCCGAAGGACGGCCCGTAGGGCGAAGGGCAGGAAGCCCGTAGTAATCTCTCCGGGCGCGCCATACAATAAAAAGGGCCAAATCTTGGCCCCAGACCTTCACTCTACGCGGCTTTCGCTTCAGCAGCATTGTCGATCATAAATCTAAATTTTTCGAGGATGTTTATCTCCGTACCAAGCGTATTCATATACACCACCAGGTTAACAGACTGTTGCAAGCCCTTTAGAATTTCATCCAGGTCTCTCTGTTGTTCAAGTGTCAATCCGTCATAGTTCATATCATTTCTCCAGTCTGGTAAATATCGAAAGTCTTTTTAAAATTAAGAAAAAGGACGGCCATCCCTGGCCAAACATTATGAAAAGTTAATAACGCTATAGTAGATGACCAGACCCGTTTAGATAGTCAGTTTCATACGATTGGCGCGACAGGATAGGAAGTAGGCATGAACAGACAAGGATCACTGCAACTTCTAGCCCAACCGATCCTTTCATTGCACAAATCCGAGTCACTAGACTGGGCCTCGCTGCTTCGGTTCCACCGATATTCATCAAACTGTGAAACCCCGTGAAACAAGGGTAAAATCTAAAATCTGTCATACAACACTCTGATTAACTAAAGGCCGAAACCATGCACCTTAGCGAACAGCAGCTTAAAGAATTTGATCAAACCGGTTACCTGTTCTTCCCCAACGCATTCAGCGCGGAAGAAACCCGCGTACTTAAACAGGCGGCACTCGATGTTTATCAAATGCAACGCGAAGAGGTGTGGCGCGAGTCATCGGGAGTCGCCCGCACCGCCTTTGCCGCACATACCTATAACGACGCGTTTAGAAGACTGGGTGCGCACCCACGCCTGATAAATCCAGTGATGCAGTTGCTCGGCGGTCCGGTCTATATGCACCAGTATAAAGTCAACGCCAAAGCCGCATTTGATGGCGATGTATGGCAGTGGCACCAGGATTACGGCACCTGGGCCAGGGACGATTTAATGCCCGAGCCGCGGGCGATGAATATCGCCGTATTCCTCGATGATGTCACCGCTGCCAACGGCCCCCTGATCTTCATACCGGGCAGCCATAAACAGGGCGTGGTGGCTGCCGGGCATGACCTCGAAACCACCAGCTATCCGTTATGGACCCTGGACCGTGATACCGTCACCGAGCTTTACCACCAGGGTGGCTGTGTAGCGCCAACCGGCGATGCTGGCTCGATGCTCATGTTTTCGAGCCTGTTAGTGCATGCGAGCCCACCCAATATCAGCCCGATGGACCGCACCATTGTTTACCTGTCGTTGTGCCATGTCGACAATCATATCCGTCAGTTCAAACGCCCGGAATGGGTCGCGCATCGCGATTTCGAGCCAATCACAGCTCTGGCCGACGACACGCTCACTGAATTAATCGACTAAGCCCCAATTAAACCAGGCTCCAATCAACGCCGGGCCACTCTTTATGTATCTATATTCATCTCTCAAGCAACGCGAAGCCAACAGTCAGTCCGTGCGGGTTGGATTGATCGGCGCCGGAAAATTCGGCTCGATGTTCCTGTCGCAGGTGCCAACAACGCCCGGGCTCGTGGTCACAGTTATCGCTGATCTCGATCCCGCCCAGGCCATGGCGCGCTGTAAAGAAGTTGGCTGGGATGAGACACGCATCGCCGCGACCACATTCATCGATGACGCCGAGCGAATGATCCAGGATGACAAGGTCGACGTCGTCGTGGAGGCCACCGGTCATCCGGCCGCAGGGATCAAACATGCGCTGCTATGCGCCGAGTTTGGCAAGCACGTGGTGATGGTGAATGTCGAAGCCGATGTACTCGCTGGCCCCTGGCTCGCCCAGCAGGCCCGCCAGGCGGGTGTGGTCTATTCCATGGCTTATGGCGATCAGCCCGCGCTGACGATGGAAATGGTTGACTGGGCCAGAAGCTGTGGTTTTCACGTGGTGGCCGCAGGCAAGGGCACCAAGTACTTACCCGCATACCACGAATCGACCCCGGATACGGTCTGGTCGCATTATGGCCTCAGCGCAGAACAGGCCACCGCCGCAGGCATGCGCAGCCAGATGTTCAATTCATTCCTCGATGGCACCAAGTCATCGATCGAGATGGCCGCGATTGCCAACGCCGCCGATTTAGCGGCACCCACAAATGGCCTCGCTTTCCCACCCTGTGGTGCCGAAGATCTCGCCCAGGTACTACGTCCACAAAGCGTAGGCGGCCAACTCGAATTCTCGGGCCAGGTCGAAGTCGTGTCCAGCCTGGAGCGCGACGGAACAGACGTCGAGCGCGATCTGCGTTGGGGTGTGTATTGCGTATTCGAAGCACCCAACGACTATAGCGCCGCCTGTTTTTCCCAATACGGCATGAACACTGATGACAGCGGCCGCTACTCGGCGATGTACAAACCCTTCCACCTGATTGGACTCGAACTCAATATTTCGATCCTCAGTGCCGCCTTACGCGAGCAACCCACTGGCGCACCGATTTGTTTCAATGGCGATGTGGTCGCCGTCGCAAAACGCGATATCAAAATAGGTGAAATCCTCGATGGAGAAGGCGGCTATACAGTATGGGGGAAACTCATGCCATCAAGTGCAAGTGTCAAAGCACAGGCCCTGCCAATCGGGCTCGCCAGTGACGTCACCGTCACCCGGCCAATAAAGCAGGGCCAGGTGATTACCATGAATGACATCAGCGCCGATACCACGGCCCAGGCCTGGCAGGTCCGAGCTAAAATGCTAGAGCAATTTGAAATATCAAGGGGTCAGACTCGTTGATTGTTTAGGGCCAGCAAATAAGGATCAGGCCTTGTTTCTTGATTTGGCACCCTGTATTACTATTTTAACATTCTTTTATTAACTTTTAATTTGAAGTTCTTCTCTTATGTTTCCTACCAATGTTGGACCAATGGTGTCAACCCGGCATCTTTGCATCAACCTCTCGTTCAACCACTTCCAGCAAGCGTACCATCGCCAGCGTATCCAGCTCACAATAACGCTTCAGCGCATTCGTCTTAACCGCCTTCTCTCTCACATCTTCGGTTTCAGTCATGCGTAACCATTCCAGCGATGCCGTGCCACCTTCCTGCACCTCCAGGTCCTGGTATGACAATTCCGGCACCAGGGTTGGCAGCACTTTTTTAATACTGGATTTATTGCCCCACTGCCAGTGACGGTAGTGTTTATTGAACACGACCTCCAGGTCCCAGAGGCGGCTCGCGATACTTCTCAAACCATCACCCCAGTGCGGGAACTGGATCGCCAGGTCATTCAATACACCCTTTTCCATGGTTTTGCTGTACACGATCACCGAACCGGTCTCACCGATTTGCTCGCACAGGTTGCGGGCAATCGCTTCACCGGGGTCGGTGCGTTGATCGTGTAGGAATTCGACATGGCGTAAATCACCATCATCATTCAGCACATGCAGGCTGTACTGGAAGGCATACCGCTGCCAGGGCGAGCTACCCGCAAACAGCGGCACGGCGGTGGCCACGGTTTCAAAATCGAGAAAGTACAACGGGTACTGCAACTGCGCCAGCATTTGGTGAATGGGCCCAGGATTGACATCAACACGATGCTGTTGCATGCGCTCAACCATGCTGCGCACGGCCACGGGTAAGTCATAGTCAGCAGGAATATCACCGATATAAAAAATACCTTGTGCCTCCATCTCCGGAATCTTGCGAATATCGATCGATTCATAGATAGTCGGCTGGCTTATATCCGACCAGCAAAACGCCTGGAAATCACAGCCCACACAAACCTTCTTGAATTGCATCTCGGGAATGGCGACATCCTGCTCCAGTAAAGCTGCCAGCGGAACCAGGTCCGTCTCCACTGACGGTAAATACGCGGCCACCTGCTCGGTCACATCAACCTCGTTAAACAAACTGGCCAGATCCAGCGAATGCCCCGCGGTATTGGCATGCAACACGCTGCATCTCGTCACCCGGTAACCAGCCTGCTCCATCACGTAGCGCTGGAATGCCAGATCGGGAATATGTTCAGGCTTTGCTTTAGTCGAAGACTTCACCTCGATCAAATGCCAACTGCCGTCTGCTTGCCGTTGCACCACATCCGACAACACCCGGTACTGCCCTGCCCGAAAGGTAGCCTCCAGGATCGTCCGCGCGCCAGCCTCGATAGCGGCCAACGTGTCCGCCTGCGCCCGCGCCAAATTACGGATATCAATATCAATCAAAACCGCATCGGCATACAAGCGGTGTGCCAGCTCACCGAATAATGAACCCTGCGCCATGATCAGCGCGGTCATGCCACCCGGTTCAGCCTGCAACTCGGGCCGCCAGAGCTGCAACCAGAGTTTGCGTGGACAGGTAAGCCCCGCCATGTATTTTGATTTGGATAAAAACTTTGCCATGTCACGCAAGAATAACAGAGCTGAGCAAACTATTAACCCAGCCAGGGTAATTGGTAACTGCTATAACAGGTATTACACAGCTTTATGTGAAACCGAATTGACGATGAAAAAATTTCTTATTCTCCTGATTTTGCTCGGAGCAGGCTGGCATTTCTACTCTCAACCAGGCCAGGTTACGCTTGGGCCAGGCGTCCAGGCAAAAGAGGCGCCCTGGCAGGAAGCCATCAGTTCTCCCAATAGTCACCGGGTCGATAATTACACCATTACGGAATTGGCTGACTTTAGGATCAAGGCAAAAGTACTGTCAAAAAAGAATTATTCCATGGGTCGAGAAGCGGACCTCTCGCCAACCGATCTGGCATTGGGTTGGGGTAGTATGTCCGATGAAAATATTCTCGACCAGATCAAGATATCGCAATCGGGTCGTTTTTACAGGTGGCAAGTGGAGTCGTTCCCCGTGCCACGCCGTGAAATAGAAACCAGTAGTGCCAATATGCACCTTATTCCCGCCAACGATGCGGTTGGTAGCGCGCTACAGGAAATCCGAAATGGCGATATCATCGAACTATCCGGAAGCCTGGTTAATGTCGAATCTGACAATGATGGCTGGCGCTGGAAAAGTTCACAGACGCGCAACGATACCGGCAAAGGTGCCTGCGAGTTAATTTGGGTAGAGAGCCTGCAAATAGTTACTCCGTTATAACAAACAACAAAACCATGTTATCGAGGCTGACACCAATATAGGCCCTTACAAAGTCTTTGGCTGATCGGTTCTTAGTAATTGAAGGATGCTGCTGCGCATATCCTGGTTAAGTAATAACACCGCGGCTTCGCTCTGCTCGAGAGTTTCGGTATTGTATTCGAGTCGATCTTCATCATCGACAGTTACATAATCAATAGACTTGAGCGTGTCGACGAAATTATCAATCAGTTTACTGTCAAAGAAATCCGGCGAATTAAGCTCATATATCATCGATACGCGCTGTGCCAGCAAGTTACTCAATTTGACCAGGTCGGGCTGTGATATTTGATTGCTCCCGGTATTCAATAGAATCGCGAACGTCATGTAATAAACCGCTAACACCGGCGCTATAATTCCGGCCAGAAGTTCTAGCTGGGCGCGTTCGATACGGCTCGCGCGCGGTTTAAAATATTTATCACCATCACCCTTGCGCAACAAGTTCAAGTCAACCAGTTTTTCGACAATTCTACGGATAACATCGGGTAGCTGCTCCGTTTCCCAGTGAATAAATAGCTGCGATCTAAGGAATGGGTAAATCAGCTTAACCTGTTCAATTATCTGCCCCATGGTTTGTGTCGGCGCATTATTGAAACAGCAGGCAACAACCGATGGCAGTGCGGTGAGGTGTAGTATGTTGTTACGGTAATAGGTTAACAATACCGAATGCTTTGCATCCAGGTGGATAATGTCACCCATCTCGTGTTTACGGCGTTTGACCCGCTTCAGCTTTTCTGCACGATTTATCTGTTGCGCCGCAGAGAGCGATACAATCGCTATCTTGTCTGAATAATCCAGTGAATGAATCAGTGCCGTGATTTTTTCAATCATGATCGCCAGTTGCGCTTCATCCATGTGCTGCCTGGGTGTCACCAGCAAAACCGTGGATACCAGGTTGATGGAATTCACATAAGCCGCGCGGTTAATGTTGCACATGACATTATTGGCAACATCATTCACAGCTTGTTTGACCCAGCTGGGACGATGCGTGTCATCGTACTCTTGCTGTGACCAGCCAGGATTATGTTTATCAAGAATGTCGACTAAATAAACCGGGGTTCCAAAATTGGTATACACATACCCATATCTACCCTTGATGCCAGCCATGGCCCGTATCGAAGCAAACAGGGATTCGCCTTTCTTGTCCTGCCCGGAGAGCTCGGCCAGGTAGGCTTTACCTTCAATTGTTTTTTCATAGCCGACGTATACAGGAATAAACGCAACCGGCCGCTGGCGGTATTTAAGAAACGCACGCACGGTCATTGCGAGCATGCCCGGCTTCGGTTGCAGTAATCGCCCTGTGCGACTACGTCCGCCTTCAATAAAGTACTCGACTGGCGCACCCATCGATACCAGTTTCGCCAGATACTCGAACATCACGCAGGAATAGAGTTCATTGCCCTTGAAACTGCGGCGAATAAAAAAAGCGCCGCCGCCGCGAAATATCGGGCCGATAATGGGGATATTCAGGTTCTTGCCGGCTGCTATGTGCGGTATCGACAGGCCTTCATAATGAATCACGTAAGAGAGTAACAGGTAATCGACATGGCTACGGTGGCAGGGAACATATATCAACTCATGCGTCAGCGCGAGTTGGCGCAGTTGCCCGGCATGTTTGACTTTGATACCGGAATAAAATTTATTCCAGAAAGAAGTGAGCCCAATCTGCATCATGCGGATCGTGATACTGGTGTTGTCTGCAACAATCTCGTACAGATACTTTCTCGCCTGCAAGGCCGCCTCGTAATGCGACTTGTTTTCTTCGATGCTGCGCTTTTGAATGGCATCTTGCACCGCGGGTATCATCAACAGGTCGCGTACCAGTGTGCTTCGATGTGACGTGTCCGGGCCTAGCGTGGCGGTTTTGACGGAAAGCAGACGTTGCGACAGAGATTGCTGAATTGCATCGATATTTTCATCATCGCCGAGTGCTGCATCGATGAGCTCGCGCAAGCTGAACGCTTGCGAATACTGCACCAGCGTATTACGACCATGTACCAGGATTCTCAGGAGCTGGCGTGTACGCCCGGCAATCGCCCATGAATGCGCAAACAGTACGGTTATCGCCCTTTGCTGCCTGGCCACGGGGCGGCCCCAGAAAATCGAAACCGGCACCATTTGAATATCCAGTTGCGGGTTTTCCTGTAGCGTTTCCACCAGCCCGCGAATCATACGCGAGCGCTTGGGCTGGTTTTGAAACCAGGCCTTGAACGGCTGACGTGGCGCAATCGTATACACCGAATGCCAGCTGCGTAATTCCTTCGAAGACAGCCGTGCGACAGGCGATACCAGGCCGAGTTTCGCGCATTCGTGCTCGAGCACCAGCCAGTTCGACCAGCCACGGGATTCCACCACGTAAAGCACCGGCTTGTCCGGGTCAATCCGAAGCAGCTTCGTATCGGCGGGAACAATCTCCGTTTTTACCCAGAGATAGAGAATCTTTCGAGCAAGATAGTTGAATGGTTTAATGTTCATGGCCGCGGTCAATATCTTGCACCAAAACCCGGGGCTTGACTACAGGCGCCCACACCACGGTGTCATCTTCATACCAACAACCAGGGTCAGCTAGTGCCTTAAGTTTAACGCCAGGAATGTTAACTGGAAGCGCCTGATCCTGTTACCCTGTCTTTTCAACTCATTTGACTGTCTTCCCAAATCTGGCAGAATTGAATTTTTAGTCGATTTGCGAATCCATACAATAATGGACGCTATTAAACCGTTTTTCCTTGTCATGTTTGTTGGGCTTATTTTGTTCAGCTGTAGCGCGCGCAACGACTGGCAAACAGCGAGTCGAGAATCCGCGGGCATTGCGCCTCTCCCGTCCGAAACCCGCGATGCGGTGTTGCAGGTCTATGGTGCAGATGCCTGGGGATGGCGAGGCTGGTTCGCGATTCACACCTGGATTGCGGCAAAACGCAGCGACCAGGATTTCTACACGGTTTACGACGTGGTAGGTTGGCGTCGCACGGCCATGGGCGTCTCAAAGGATATCCCCGACCGATTCTGGTACGGGGCTAAACCTAAACTGCTAAAGGCACATCGCGGCGACGGCATCGATGCGATGATTGACGCGGTAGAAGCCGCTGTCGAGGTTTACCCGTGGAAAAATACATACACCGTATTTCCGGGACCCAATAGCAACACGTTTACCGCCTGGATCGCGAAACAGGTCCCCGAAATCGAGCTAGATTTACCGTTTTCAGCGATAGGTAGTGGGTATGTCAACAAGGCTGATTGATTGCCGTCACCGGGTTAGCGCCGTATCCGACAATGATGGTGTCAGACTCCTTAGGATGAATGGAATTTTTCAGCCAGCTTGATCGATTTTGAGGCTCATCATGAGAGTGATACTACATCAACGGATTTTGTATCGATGGTTAAGACATCTTGTGGTTTTTACTACCCTGGCAAACGCCACGCTATTAACCCCGATGTCTGTCAGGGCCACGGACCCTGCTTCGGCCGGGCTGGCAGGGGAACCCCTGGTCCAGGTCCTGCGGCAAGGTGGCTTTACGATCTATTTTCGACACGAGGCGACCGACTGGTCGCAGTCAGATAATATCCAGAAAGCGGGCGACTGGTTGAGCTGTGATGGCGCTCGCGTAAGACAATTGTCAGCAGCCGGTCGGCAGAGTGCGGTGGCTACCGGCCAGGCGATTCGTGCGCTGGGTATACCTGTCGGCCGGGTATTGGCAAGCCCTTATTGCCGTACCGTTGAAACAGCCAGGCTAATGAATCTGGGTGAAGTCGAACCCACCAATGATGTGATTAACCTGCGCGTCGCCGAATTTTTTGGTGGACGCTCTGCGGTGGTGACCACGGCCAGGGCATTATTGGCCCGCCCACCACAAGACAGTACCAATACCCTGGTTGTGGCACATGGAAACGTGGCACAGGCGGCGACGCCTGTTTACCCGGACGAGGGCGAAGGGGTCGTCTTTGAAGCGGATGGTGAGGGTGGATTTCGATTTATCGGTCGGGTGAAACCCGCCGACTGGCAATACCTGGCAAAGACATTGAAGCCTTGATGACCGAACTGGTTACTGTCTCTGTATCGTGTATTTGACCACGCGGTCATTTCCCGAGTCGGACAACCAGAGGGTACTACCCCTGGCCTCGACACCTTCAGGCGTGGTAAATTTACCGGGTCCTTTTCCTGACCTGCCGCTGCCGAGGACGTGGATTAGCTTGCCATCAGGTCCGATGAACTTGATTTGATGATTATTTTTATCGGCAGCGATCAAGGTGCCGTCCTCGAGTAAATCCATGTAACGTACCCCGTCGAAATCGTAGGTTTTACGACTTAACTCACGCACAATTTCGAGATCAGGCGAGATTAATAACAGCCGATGGTTACCGGAGTCGGATAACCAGATATTACCATCAGCGCTTTCTTCGAGATCATGCGGCGAAGACAGTCCGGTCAGTTCATTCACTAGCCGGCCCCCTTCATAAACCACCACGTTTCCAGACCAGGCACCGGCAACATATATGCGCCCATTGGAATGGATCAGCACACCTTCGGGTCCTCGAATACGTTCCTTGAGTTCTCCCGTGAGCGTTGCCCGCGTATCTTCCATGCGATAAATCGTCACCCGGTTGTTATGCGTGTCGGCAACATAGACTTGCCCCCGTGCATCGAAATCGACGTCATGGGTGCCGGACTGGTGATCCGCCCCGAACGAGCTCACCAGCGACAAGGTTTCAGGGTCCAGCAGAACGACCCGGTTATTACCCACGTCGGAAACAAATAAATATTTACCATCCGGGGATAATTTCAGATCATGCGGATTATTCAGAGGCGTGCTGCTCGCCGATTGATAAATCACGCTTAGATCACTGGCCAGCACCTGACTACTAATAAAAAGCAGTGTTATCAGTATGATTCTTGATTTCATCTCGGGCTCCAGTGATGAAATTGTGCAGTTGCTTTTAAGGTAAAGGTTAAGACCGCAAATAATTAAATATTTTGCGTTAATAACTGCGGAAATCAAGCTTTGGGTTTAAATTGGGGTTTGCTCCAATTGATAGCCCGGAGTCTATCGGAGTGAATTGCATACTGCGTCGCCCGGTCGACAATAAATCGATTTTAGCGATGGAACAATTGCAGTGGCTCCTTCACACTGTCGCCGCCATGAAAATAAACCTGTTCGAACATCCACGCGAAGATCATCCGGTCCTTGCCATCGGTCTATTGATGATCGCGGTGTTTGCCCTCGCCTGCCAGGACTCGCTGGTAAAACTGATGTCATCATATACCTCGTTCTGGCAGTTTCAGACCCTGCGTTCGATCGGCAATGTCAGTTTTACCCTGATGCTGGCCGCGATGAGTGGCGGGCTGACTTTAATCAGGCCGGTTAACGTGAGACCTGTTTATTTACGAGCAATGTTCCTCACCGTTTGCATGTTCTGTTTTTTTGCCAGCGCACCTTTTCTGAGCATTGCGCAGATGGCCGCCGGGCTATACACCTACCCGATTTTTGTAACCCTGCTGGCCGGGCCCATACTCGGGGAGCAGGTCGGACCCTGGCGAATCAGCGCCATCTTACTGGGTGGATCAGGGGCAGCGATCGTGATCAGTCCCTGGGACAGCGGTTTTTCCCCGGTGCAGGTGTTACCGCTGATCGCCGGATTTTTCTATGCCTGCAATATCCTTACATTGCGACGCGGTTGCCGCAAAGAGAGCCCGCTCGCCCTCGCTTTCGCAGTGGGCATGGTTTTCCTGGTGAGTGGAATTGCGGGAATCACGCTGCTCACGCTCTTCCCGCTGTCCGAGGCCATTCGCGAAGCCACCCCGTTTGTCGCCATCGGCTGGCCCGAATTGACCTTACTGGTTTTCGGCTTCGCCGTATTTGCATCGGTTTTGAACCTGACCGGCAACATCTGCCTGTCTCGTGCCTACCAGACCGCGGACGCCAGTCTGCTCGCACCGCTCGATTTCATCTACCTGTTGTTTATCGCGATCTGGGGAAAGATCCTGTTCGACCAGTGGCCGACCGGGCAGGCATTGACCGGGATGACTTTAATTGCCGCGGCCGGTGTGCTTATCGCCTGGCGCGAACAGGTCGTCAAACGGAGATCAATCGGAAATTAATCCACCTGTTTCGACAGTCGAGTAATTGGGGTCAAGTAATTGGGGTCTGAACAGCTTTACCCGGGATCACGCAACGCGAAGATTTCAATGGGCTTGTCGATCCCCTGAAGCGAATGCTCTCCCAGTGATACCACTTGATCGGGATCGCAGGCTGCGAAATCCGCGGAAAGCAGTACCTGTTCGCCGAGCACCTTACACAGTGATTCGATGCGCGCGGCCAGGTTCGCGGCCTCGCCTATGACGGTAAATTCGAGCCGGTTGCCAGTACCGATATTACCGTAGGTTACCTCCCCCACGTGCAATCCAATGCCGTAGTCGAGTGCAGGTGCGGAATCATTCACGCGCCTGGCATTATGAGATTTCATTCGCGCCGAAGCCTCGCGCGCCGCCGCTATGGCGCGCTGGCGGGATGCCCATAGGTCGGACTCGTCTTCAATTGGAAAGATGGCCAATGCCGCATCGCCAATGAATCGGAGGATCTGTCCACCCTGGTCGAGCACTGCCCCGGCAACGCAATCAAAATAATCATTCAGGCAGGCCAAAAACTCGACTCTCGACATCGACCGTGCCAGTGGGGTGGAACCACGTAAGTCGCAGAACCATATCACCGCGCGGATATCCTGGCCGTCGCCGCGCCGGATCAGGCCGTTGAGCACGCGTTCACCGGCATGCGAACCGAGGTAGGTATCGAGCAGGCTAGCGGCCTTGTGTTGCAATGCGTGAACCTCGTAAATTCTACCCAGCACGCCGAGAATCTCGTACACATGGCCGAGGTCGTTGGTGGTGAAACCCCCCGGTCGGTTCGAACTGATGGTTAGCGCATTGATCTGCCCGTCGGAAAAGTGCATTGGCATAGCCACGTAATCGGTAGCGCCCTCGGCATGCAGATCGCTGAGTACACCAAAATCGAGTAGAGGTTCATCAATATCCAGCCGACGCCGGATACCGCCGGCACCTTCAAAGATCGGCACCAGTGGACTGTTCAGGTACTCGGTAGATTGCAATGTTTCAAAACCGAGTTCGCGTTCGACGAGTTCACCCGTCACGCTATGCCAGTGATGCGTGAAGGCCATCACCTGGGGATGCAGTATCGGGATGATGATCGATAACCGCCACAGTGGGATCTGGGCCGAGCGCATTTGTCTGGCAAACGCGGCAGTCAATTCGCGCGATGAGGCAATCGCCGGCGCTTCCTGCAACACCCAGTTCAGCAGTGGATTTTCATAGGCCGCTAATGCCTGGCTCGCAGGCTGCTCACCCAGGTAGCGGATTTCCACCTGGTCCGGGTAAAAAGCCACGTAATCCTTGATACTTGCGGCATCCTTGAACGGGTCTTCGTAGCTCCAGAGGATATTGTCGGCCCCAATGTCGCCGACGCGCAGTGAATAGTGTGTGGCATTACCCCGGAACGGGCAATAAGAGACGAAATCGCTGCGCTCGAACAGGTCCATGCGGACGCCCTCGCGCGGAAAATAGCAAACCGGGGCAATACGCGTTTCCCGCAGTAGCATCACCTGGTTACTGTCGGCGAGCGTGATGCCCTGGTAGTGCGCTGACACCTGTTTCGTTTCGGGATCGAAACTGAAGTGATATTTTTGCGCCGCCTGCGACACGGACTCATTCGGTTTCTGGGATGGCGGGGAGGTCATGGCTTCTAAATCGTGTCCGGGTCGCTTTTACTGGCATCTAGGTAAAAAGTGTTAATACGCCAGTATAACCGTAAAGTCGGTTATGCAAAATTTCACCATTGGCAAAGAATCCCACCAATGGGATATCACCCAGCTGTTGCTGAATAATTTTCAGCTCAACCGAATCGTCGCCGAACTGACTACGGCCACGCGCGATGCAGGAAAAATAAAGTGCGCCCCTGGGAGGACCCGATATTCTCGAGCCGATATCCCGCAGCATCCTTTGCAGATCCTCGACCGCACTATTCCCATCACGTCGGCAAAACATCATCGAACGTCCCTCCTCGACATATTCGCCAACCGCGATGATCGACCTGTCGAGATCAATACCGAGGATATTTCGCACCAGGTAGTCATTCTTGTCGGTGTGCGGTACCGGGAATCCAACAAATATGTATCCACCAATCTTTTCTATGTCCCTTGCGAGCACATCGCCAATGTCTTCTTTTAACACCTCTAACGCCGGTCGATGATCGAGTTCTATGACCAGGTTCTGTTCACACCGGGTGATGACATGGCTGTTCTGCAAAGGCGTACAACCCTGAGTATGACTAACGATCATGCCGGCACTGTCTTCAAACAACACCCCCGCGATGGTGGCATCGGTGGCCTGATTTAGAACAAGTGGTGCACTGCTATAAGTTGAGCCCAGGCCCCCGACAAAAAAGGTATCGCTCATGGTGTCGCAAAGCGCCTGAAATGTTGGCGTAAATTCGGCCTGTGCAGGATTACCGTGGATGATACCCAGCCCTGGAGAATCGACTCGTGTGGTGATACCGGCGAGGGCGTCACCCATACCTGGACTAGAATTCGAAATCGCAAAAGCCTCGTAACCCTGGAATTGGGTCAGCATGATCACCGCAGCTGGTTCATCGTATATTTCGGTACCCGTGTAACAAATGCCGAGTCCAACCGTGCCGATCCAGTCTTGCACTTCGAGGTGTTGACCTAGTTTTTGCAGTATCTGGTCGAGACTCGTCGCCAACGCCTCGGTCACGTACAGGAAGCCAAGGCTTGCCTTTACCGATTGCGGATCTATGCTCAAAACCAGCTCAGCAACGAGCGCATCTATGTCGCCCCTTCGAGCGCTCGAGATCACAAATTGCTCGCTCATTTTTTAGTCACTGCTAGCACACCGGGATTCAAAGACAGCGAATACTAACACAGGTTAATTAGGGACAAATCCCAATGCTTTAGGAATAACCGTACCCCTGCTGGGAATACTATTTTTAAACCATGTATAACAGGTTTAGTAACCGATTAATCGTGGTCTGTCCTCTAATATCATTTGAAAACCCCGTTCATAAGCCCATGGTAGACCCTGAATATGAATTTTTTAGATCTTCACGCGATCAGGCTCCCTGCGACCCTCGTTGAGTGCGTAGAATTTAATCGCAGGTGCCAACCCTAAAAACTACCTGGCCAACAACGTCGCTTTGGCTTGATTGATCCTGGCGGCGAGATAAGCAGAACCGCCACGGTCCGGATGTAGTTTTTGCATTAGTCGGCGATGGGTTTCGATAATCTCTTCTTCGCCGGCGTCTGCTGATAATCCCAGAATTTGTAGCGCCTCTTCGCGTGATAGCTTATCCGAGCCGCTGGCTGCCTCCTTTTGCCCTTGTGCGCCGGCCTGTTGTCGCCATGTGTCCGCATACACCCGGTCGAGGTAGGCCTGTAGCAAGGCAACGGACTCTTCATCGTCCTGGCATTCGCGCAGTAGTTGCAGTAGCTCGTCAAGCTTCAGTTGCTTTAGCGCCCGACCCTTGAACTGTCCTGCTAAAACCTCTCCATCCATGTCACCCGAATCGTGCTCCAGGGTCATGCGTAAATATCGACCCTGCACCGAAGAAGTTTGTCCTCCTCGCGGCTCCGCCCCTGATTTTGGAGCGCCTATACCAGCCAGCACCCGTTTTAGAAGCGGCACATTGCCGAGCAAAGTAAGCGCGGCTCGCGCAAACGGCAGCAACGCGGCAAATACCGCCGTTAGCCAGTGCGCCCGACCCGTGGCAACCATCACTAACAATCCGACTGCTATCAGGATCACTATCCATTGCCAGTAAACCCTGGGGGGTTGGCTGAATAACCAACGGATGAACAGGATCAATGCGGCCACAATGACAATTAACAGCAGCACCCGTATCATGGGTCAGTTCTTGCCCAGCTGGCGTGTGAGTTTCCGCACCAGTTCGCCGCGATCTTTACTGAAATCCTCCAATGCAGACTGGCCACCCGCTGCGTAGACCGCGACGGCTCTCAACAGGTCGCGCAACTGTCCTGCGCTACTAGCGTCGAAGGCACAATAGGCGCCGCGGGTCAAACGCGCGATCTGCTTGAACGCTTTTTGTGCTATTGGCTCTGCGCCCTCGTGAAACAGGAAAGCGGGCACACCGAGCATTCCCAGCTCGCCTGCAACCTGGCACAAGCGATCCACGTCTTCTTCCATGCAATCGCCGACAAACACCAACGCCTGGACCTTCTTTTGCCTGGTCTGCTCTATCGCCTGACGCAGTACTTTTTCAATCTGGGTATAACCACCCTGGCAAGACACGCTGGTCATGCGTTTTAGCAACTCATCCGCAGAAGACAGCCATGGACTGGCTTTAAATTCACCATATCCACGGTAGTAGCAAAGTTGAATATCGAGCCCGCCGAGCCCAGCGGTTTGCTTGAACATCTCACCCTGAATATGACAGGCCCGGTCCCAGGCGGGTTCTCGACTGGCGGTAGCATCCATCGCAAATATCAAGCGTCCACGCGCATCGGCAGCCTTGATAACCGGGGTAGTCCTGACTGTTTCCAGGAACGCGTCGATTGCCGCCTTGCTCGATTTTTGCGGAAGCTTTTTGTCTGCGCCTGTCATGGCATCCGTCTTTGCACCCCTGTCCGACCACCCGAATTGAGTTAACAAACCCGCGATGCCGCATCACAGCGATGGTCGAAACCTGCATGCCTGGCCCCTGGCATACACGATGCCTATTGGCAAGGCTCCCAGGCTATCCTCGACAATTCACCGGATATTGCGAAGTTGCGTATTCGTTACAATGAGTATAAAGCGCTTGGCGATCGGATTAAAATGCATTTATTGGCTGGTACGGCAGTTGGATCAATGGAGCAGGCCGTAACATCCAGCGAGATAAATATATTGATACACTACCTGGGGATTGAGCGCAACGCAGCGTTTGAGTGCTTCGAGGGCATCTTCGTAACGCCCCATCAGCGGTAGGCCTTGCCGAGGTATTAGTACGCAGTAGAACGAATAGCAGGGATTCAGGCGCTAGTTATGGCCCCTGGGAAACTGCGAGGAAGCACTATCTCCAGGCGAATAAGACGTTGGCAATTTATCTTCCTGTCTTCGATCCTGTCTGATACTTGCAAGCTCTTGTTCATGATTGAACAGTAATTCCAGGGCTACTTTATAGGTGTGGAACGCCCGTTGGTATCGACCTTCATCTGGAAACAAGGTGTTTATATACTCCATCAGCAGCGAGGTGGGAAGACCGACCAG